>JAYVMO010000235.1:0-8435 GCA_043758915.1 Acidobacteriota bacterium
GCAGGTGGCCTTATAATCGCCAGTTATGGAAAACAAAACCATTGCACGCATCTTGCGCGAAACTGCGCAGCTTCTGGAAATCGACGGCGCCATCATCGGGCGCTACCGGAGTTACGAAAAAGCCGCGGAGCTGATCGACGGCTTGCCGGAATCCATCGAACAACTCGTCAAGGAACCCGAGAAGCTCAAAGAGCTGCCCGGGATCGGCGAGCGCATGGCCGAACACTTGCAGGAAATCGTGAAGACCGGCGATTACAGTCTGCGCAAAAAACTGCTCAAGAAATATCCCGCGACGATTTTGGATTTATTGCAACTGCAATCGCTGGGCCCGAAGAAAGTGGCTTTCCTGTGGTCGCACTTCAAAGCGGGGACGGTGGCCGACGTCGAAAAGATCGCGAAGGAAGGAAAACTCCGCGATCTCGCCGGATTCGGCGAGAAAAGCGAGCAGAACATTCTGAAAGCGGTGGAAGTTTTCAAGAAATCCACTGGCCGCTTCCACATCAACGACGCCGAAGCCGCGGCCATGGCCCTCATCGCACATATCGAAAAGGCCGGGAAGGCCGCGGCCTCCGTTACGCCGGCTGGTTCTCTGCGCCGCGGAAAAGAGACGGTGGGCGATCTGGACCTGCTGGTGACGCTGGCGGATGGCCACACGTCACAAAAACATATCGACGCTCTTGCCAAGCACATCCTCGAATTTCCTGGGATCGACCAGACGCTGGCGCACGGCGAGAACAAAGTGAGCTTCACGCTCGAAAGCGGTTTACAGGTCGATGTGCGGCTGCTCGAAAAAGAAAACTTCGGCGCCGCTCTGCTGTACTTTACCGGCTCGAAAGAGCACAACGTGGCACTGCGTGGCCGCGCCAACGACATGGGCTACACGCTGAACGAATACGTGCTGGCCACGCTGAAAGGCGAAAAGCGTGTCGCGGGCCGCACCGAAGAAGAAATTTACGCCAAACTAAAACTCGATTATATCCCGCCGGAACTGCGCGAACACACGGGAGAAATCGCCGCCGCCGAGCAGCACAAACTTCCGCGCCTGATCACGCTTGCCGATATGAAGGGCGACTTGCAGATGCACACAATGGCGAGCGACGGCAAGAATTCGATTGAAGAGATGGCCGAAGCGGCCCGCAAACTGGGGCATCAATACATCGCCATCACGGACCACTCGAAAGCGGTCACCGTCGCCAATGGACTGGATGAGAAGCGCATGGCAGAGCACATTAAGAAACTGCACGCTGCCGATAAAAAAGGACTCGGCATCCGCGTGCTGGCCGGCTCCGAAGTGGACATCATGAAAGATGGTTCGCTGGATTATTCCGACGAGATTCTGGCGCAACTCGATGTGGTGGTGTGCTCCATCCACTCGTATTTCAATCTGGAACGCGCGGCGATGACCGAGCGCATGATCGCGGCGATCGAGAATCCCTATACGCAAATCATTGCGCACCCCACCGGCCGCCTGCTGCTGCGGCGCGATCCAATCGACTACGACATGGAAAAAGTTCTGGATGCCTGCGCTACACACGGCGTGGCCATGGAGTGCAACTCCTACCCGGATCGCCTGGACCTCAAAGATGTGTACCTGAGGATGTGCAAAGAGCGCGGGGTCAAAGTGGTGATCTCGACGGACTCCCACAACACCGCCAATCTTTCCTTCATTCGATACGGAGTCACAATGGCGCGGCGCGGCTGGCTGGAAGCACAGGAGGTCATCAATACGCTGCCCGCGGAGCAGTTCCTGGCGGCGTTGCGGCCAAAGCCCGGCGCGGCCGCTCCTAGCCGTAAGAAAGCGGCGGCTCGCAAATAAACAAAGTCCGGCACACCTCGGTACACGTTCCGAAGGGATTAGGAAATTCGCTGTAGGAACGATCGATCTTCGCAAACGATACACCACCGCATCGCCCAATGGATTCTGGCCAAGCGCGCACGACGTTCTGCTAGTTCATAAGACCGTTCAGCTCTCGAAAAGGAATAGTTCTATCCAGGAAAGCAGCATAGGAACCTTTATCGAGTAGTTCCACCGCTGCGTCTCTTGCAAGTGCCATGGCAGCGCGCATGATGGCCGAACCGACACTCACGCGCGCTACGCCTATGTTTTGCAATTCCGCGGTAGTGGGCATGCCGGGGCCGACCAGTACGCTGAGCGGTCCGGAAATTTGCCGGACGAGTTCGGAGATGGTGGCAGCATCGGTGACGCCGGGTATGAACAGGCAATCCGCCCCGGCAGAACGGTAAGCGTTGGCGCGACGGACGGTTTCATCGAGCCGTTTGGCTGGTTCGCCGACTTGGCCCAGGAACACGTCGGTTCGCGCGTTGATGACCACGCGAACGTTGGCATCCTCGGAGTACTCTCTCGCGGCCTGAATACGTTCCACTTGCTCCTGAAGCGAGAAGAGGGGCTGTGGTGAATCGTTTCGAGCATCTTCGAGATTGAGTCCGACCGCACCAGCCTGGATCACGCGACGCGTGGTCTCGGCGATCTCCTGGGGAGCTGATCCATATCCCGCCTCAACGTCAGCGGTGACCGGCACGCGCACGGCTGCCGCGATTCGCCCTATCGCTTCGAGCATGAGGTCACGCGGGACTCTTTGCCCGTCTGGGTGGCCGAGAGAAAAGGCGACGCCCGCGCTGGTGGTGGCAATGGCGCGCGCGCCAGCTTTTTCAAAGATTCGGGCGCTTGCGGCGTCCCAGGCGTTCGGAAGAACCAGAATTGGCGGGGCGTTGTGCATGGCAAGAAAAAATTCAGCTTTGGCGTTCTGTTCTGAGTTCATTACCGAGTCCTCCGTGGTTGCCTGTCTTGGCACTAAAAACAGAATCCCAATCCTAAATGCACTTCCAATCGTTTGCCACTTTTCGAGCTTAAGCCGAAAGCGGACGAGAATGTTTCATTCACGAATGAAACGTGATTGCCCGAACGGCGATAAACTGGAACCAAATATTGGCAACCTAAGCGGAGCCTCGGGAACCTTTTCGGCCCGCCTGTCGTATATTCTCTACAGAACCCCACTTTACGGAGGCTCTTCGCCATGAATCTGCTTCTCCGCCGCCCCACCAACTGGATGGTTTTTGCCGGCGCCGCCGTGCTTGCGGTGGCCACCCTGGCTCCGCAGGCCAGCGCTGCGGAGGTCACCAAGTCTTTTACCGTGTCTGGGCGCGCGAACGTGCGCGTGGACACCAACGACGGCAGCGTGCGGGTGACCACTGGGGATACCAAGCAGGTGGAATTTCACGTGAAATATCAAGGCTATGAGCTGGGAAAGAATCTGCGAGTCGACTCCCGCCAGGAAGGCGACAAAGTCGAACTCACGGCGCGCATCGCCGCACATTGGGGCTTCTCGTGGGGACACAATTCCAAGAATTTGCACATTGAAGTGCGCATGCCCAAGAACGCCGATTTGCAGGTGGAGACGGGCGACGGGTCCGTGCAGGTGGAGACGATCAATGGCAAGGTAAACGTGCACACCGGGGACGGCTCGGTGCGAGCGAGCCAGCTCTCCGGCATCATCGATCTCCACACCACCGATGGGAGCATTAGCGCGGAGAGCCTGAAAGGCGATATCCGCCTGCGTTCGGGCGACGGATCGATTGAAGCGCGCGACCTCGACGGGAAGGTCGACGCCTACTCCGGCGACGGACACATCCGCATCGCGGGCCGCTTTGAGGCGCTGAATATCAAGACGGGCGACGGGAGCGTCGATACGCGCGTCCTCCCCGGCTCGAAAATGGCCACGAGTTGGAGCATCCGCACGGGCGACGGCAGCGTGGACATCCTTCTTCCAGGTGATTTCCAGACCAACATTGACGCCAGCACGGGGGACGGGCATATCAGCCTGGGCATCCCGGTCACCGTCGAAGGTACGTTCAGCAACTCGCGGATTCACGGCAAGATGAATGGCGGTGGCCAACCCCTAACCATCCACACAGGCGACGGCTCAATCCGGCTGAGCAAGGGCTAGATTTAGGATCAGTGATGGCGGAGATTGACCGCGGGGAGCCTCCCCGATTGGCGTGGGAGAAATCTTCGGACAAAGGCCTCGGCGGCGAAGCCAGGTTTTTTCGAGGCGAGAAATCGAGGCTAGTACCAGGACTGCGTACCAGGACTGCAATTTTTGTATTTTTTCCCTCCAGCTGCCGCCACTTCTGGCAACAAAATCGAATTTACTTTCCCAAATCCACGGCTAACCCATTGAAAATAAAGCTACAAATATATGGTATGTGACGTGCAAATCTTTCGCGTATAAGGCGGAGGCTTACATGATCATTTTCGTTCTGACGCTGGCCATCCTCGCCCTCGTCGCCGTTTCCTTTGCAAGCTCCTTTGGTATCAATACCCGCCGCCGCTCCTAGTAGCTTCCGTCTTGGCTTTATACGGCCTTCGGGCACGATAAATCTCCTTCGAGGGCCCTGGGGTTATTACTCAATGCGCGGCAAGTCGGTCTCCTGCGCCGCGATTCGCGCTAAAATAGCTATATGCAGAGGAAAGTCTTCTGGCTCACGTTTACGGCCTTGGGGCTGGTTACAGATTTGGTGCTGCCCTTCTGGTGGGCGCTGGCGGCTACGGTTCCTGTTGGTGTTTTGAGCTGGTGGGTCGCGTATCGCAGCGATTGGTTCTAGCTTCTGCTCCGGCACCCCTAGTAAGCCTACTTACAAGACCGCCAAGCCGGCGCCTGCAACGGGGCATGCCCGTCCCACAACCCTTTCGCGGCTCGCCTCTCCTGGCGGATAATCACAGTCGAACAATTTGTGCCATGCCAGCCCAATCCACTACCAGCACGTCGGTCTCTCTGAGCCAGAAGAGGCGCGTGCCGCAAACGGTGTCCTGGAGCGTTCTGTTTCTCGCCTATACGGCAATCGCAGTGCTGCTGGTCAGCTACCGGTATCTCGACGATCTGGCCCGGGAGCACCACGGTACTTTCCTGATGCGCCTGCTGGAAGAAAGCACCGGGGTGTACTCCTTCTGTTTGCTCCTGCCGCTGGCATTTCGGTTCGCGAACGTCTATCTGTTCGAACGCAAGGGCTGGGTGCGGCGTGTACTCATGCACCTTGGCACAGCCGTGGCTTTCTCCGCGGCGCATACGACGCTAATGGCTGTGAGCCGCCACTTCCTCGCGCCGCTCATGGGGCTGGGCCGCTATAACTACGGGATCATGACGTACCGCTATCCCATGGAGTTCTCGAACGACCTGGTGAGTTTCAGCTTGATCGCCGGGCTGTATTTCCTGTTTCAGCGCTACCGCATGGCGCAGGCGCAGCAACTGGCCGCGGCGGAGCTGCAAACGAAACTGGCTCAAGCGCAGCTTGAAAATCTGCGGCTGCAATTGCAGCCGCATTTTCTGTTCAACACGCTGAACACGATCTCCTCGGTGATGTATGAGGACGTGCAAGCCGCGGACGTGATGATCAATCAACTGAGCGAGCTATTGCGTTTGACGCTGCACGGGTCGCGGATGCACGAAATTCCGCTGGAGGAAGAACTGGAAATCACGCGTCTGTACCTGGACTTGATGCAGAAAAGGTATGAGAACAAGATTCGCATCAGGTATGCCATCGATGAAGCGCTGAACGGTTCGCTGGTTCCGCAATTGATCCTGCAACCTTTGCTGGAGAATTCGCTGCGGCACGGGATGAAGCCGGGCAGCATGGCGATGGAGCTCTTGATTGCCGCGGAGAGGGAAAATGGGAGTGTGATCCTGCGGGTCACGGACAGCGGCGCGGGGCTCGGGACACAAAACATTAGCGCGGTACTTGGACGGGGCCTGGGACTTTCGAACATTCGTGACCGGCTGGCACAACTGTACGGCGAAGAGCAGCAATTCACGATCGCTAACCGGCCCAGCGGCGGCACCGAAGTTACGCTGCGCTTGCCGTTTCACACGGCTGGCGAGCCAGTGAAGATTGCCACAACCTCCTCCGGCCAGCCACACGAATGACGCTCCCGGCCAAATTGCGCGTGCTGGTGGTGGACGACGAAGCGCCTGCGCGCAGAAAAATTCTGCGGCTGCTGCGCGAGGAAGAGGACGTCGAAGTGGTCGCGGAGGCCGACAGCGGCGAAGCCGCCGTGGCCGCCGTGGCGAAGCACAATCCTGATCTTGTGTTCCTGGATGTGCAGATGCCGGGGATGGACGGCTTCGGCGTCGCGGAGTCCATTTCAGCCTCCGCTGGGTTGCCTACCGCAAACCGGATTCCACGCATCGTCTTCGTGACCGCGCACGATCACTACGCGCTGCGGGCCTTCGAAGTGCACGCGTGCGATTATCTCCTCAAGCCCGTGAGCGAAGAGCGCTTTCGTGAAGCGCTCTGGCACGTCCGAGCACAACGCGCGGGGCAAGCGCAAATTGGCGATGCTGAAGTATCGCGGCTGCGAGAGATGCTGGAGCAATTGCATCGCGACAAATCTTACCCCGACCGGCTGCTTATCCAGGAAAACGATCGCGCGTTTTTTCTTCCCGTTGGGGAAATCATTTGGATCGAATCCGACCGTAATTATCTGCTGCTCCACTGCGGGAAGAAAACACACACGCTGCGGGGCACGCTGGAGGCGCTGGAGAATACGCTCAATCGAAAACTCTTCGTGCGCATCAACCGCGGAAACCTGGTACGGCTTGCAGCCATCCGCGAACTGCTGCCGTGGTTTCACGGCGAGTACAAGGTGATGCTGCAGGACAATACGGAATTGCGGTGGAGCCGGCGGTACGTCACGCAGCGGCCGGAACTGCTAAAGCTGCCGTGATCCATTCTGCCGGTGAAGGCACAGCCCGTTCGTCCCGCGGATAGGCCCGCGTGTCCCATGTGCATTGCTCCTGGAACACACCATGGGCTATATCTGATCGCATGAGACACCACACTTTTATTTGTTCCCTTCGCTGCATGGTTACGGCATTCCTGCTTCTATCGCTGGTTACGCGCGCGCGCGCACAAACGGCGCCAAACACGAGCTGGCCGAACTATGGCAACGATGCCGGCGGGAGCCGTTACTCCCCGGCAAGCCAGATCAACCGAAATAATGTGACGCAGCTCAAGGTGGCGTGGACGTACCACACCGGAGCGCTGCCGCATGACGAGGAGTTGGATCACAAAGCGGCGTTCGAAGCGACGCCGATCCTGGTGGACGGCAAGCTTTTCGTGAGCACGCCATACGATCACGTGATCGCGCTGAATCCGCAGACCGGGGAAAAGCTCTGGGAGTTTGACCCCAAGCTGGAGCTCCCGTATGGCGCTTCCGAGGTGACCTCGCGCGGCGTATCCGCGTGGCGCGATGCGGCAGCGAAAACGGGGCAGCCGTGCGCACTGCGTATTTTCATCGGCACGATCGACGCGCGGCTCATTGCGCTCGATGGCGCCACCGGGAAACCCTGTCCGGACTTCGGATGGAATGGCGAAGTCGACCTGGTGAGCGACGTGAAGCTGCGCGACCCTGGGCAGTATCAAGTCACGTCGGCCCCTGCGATCGTCAAGGACATGGTCATCACCGGATCTTCCATTGGCGACAACCGCGCCGTAAGCGTGGAGCGCGGAATCGTCCGGGCGTATGACGTTCGCACCGGCAAACTGCGCTGGACGTGGGACCCCATTCCGTGGGCGGCAAATACCAATCCGCGCACCGGCGCGGGCAACGCGTGGTCCACGATTTCGGTGGATGCCGAGCGCGACCTCGTGTTTGTTCCGACGGGGAGCGCCAGCCCGGACTATTACGGTGGCCTACGCAAGGGCGACAACAAGTGGGCCAACTCCGTCGTGGCCCTGCGTGCCTCCACCGGCGAAGTGGTGTGGGGCTTTCAGGTGGTGCATCACGATTTGTGGGACTACGACGTGGCCTCGCAGCCCACGCTTTTCACCTGGAAGGACGGTACACCGGCCATTGCCATTACAACGAAGATGGGGCGCGTGTTCGTGCTGAATCGCCTGACAGGAGCGCCACTGATTCCCGTCGAGGAGCGTCCGGTTGCCAAGAGCGACATTCCCGGCGAAGAAGCCTGGCCGACCCAGCCGGCGTCGATTTCCTTGATTCCGGAAAAACTTTCACTGGAGGACGCCTGGGGAAAAGATGCACAGGAACGCCAGTGGTGCGCCGACAAGATGAAAGCGGTGCGCTTCGGAGATATTTTCACGCCGCCCAGCGTTGAGGGGACGCTGGTGTTTCCAAGCAACGTGGGAGGCGTCAACTGGGGCAGCGCTGCTTATGACCCCGCGAGGCATCTGCTGTTTGTGGACACGAACCGGCTACCCATGCTGGTGCGATTGATTCCGCGGGATAAATTTCCGGAGGCGCAGATGTCCGCAAGCAACCAAGACCGGTTGCACGGTGAGTTTGCGCGGCAGAGCGGAACACCCTATGCCATGTTTCGCACGCCACTTCTCGCGCCCAGCGGCCTTCCATGCAATGCACCGCCTTGGGGAACCGTAGCCGCGGTGGATCTTTTCTCGGG
>JAYVMO010000236.1:0-8777 GCA_043758915.1 Acidobacteriota bacterium
CAGCCAATTCGCGGTCACGGGACTTTCCGCGATTCATGGCGCCGCGGCCAAGCTGCGCGCTGAGATGAGCCGGCTAGCGGCATGGGCGCTCAAAGCCAAAGAGAAGGACCTGGAATTTGGCATCGGCGAGCAGGGACCGGAAGTGCGCGATAAACGCACGAAGAAATCCATCAACTATTGGGGGCTTGCCAATCTGGTCAACGTCAACAACGCGGGCATGCCGGAAGAATTGTGGGATGTGGGTCTGAACTGCCGGTATGTCTACCACGCGCCGTTTCACCTGCCGGACGTGGCGCGCAAATACGGCAACCTCACGTTGACCTATGCAGCGCAAATCCACGTGGCCGCAATCGAAGTGGACCGGGAAACATTTCAGCCAAAAATCCTGGCCTATGCTTGCGTGGACGATTGCGGGCGCGCCATTAATCCGCGGATCGTGGAAGGACAGGTACACGGTTGTACGGCCCACGGTATCGGCGCGGCGCTGATGGAAAATTGCGCTTACGATTCCGACGGCAACATGCTGGCTTCGACGTTCAGCGATTACACTCCCATCACGGCGATGAATATGCCCGACTTGCTCTATGGGCACATGGAATCGCCGTCGCCCTTCACGCAAAGCGGAGCAAAAGGGATGGGCGAGGGTGGCGCGGCGCCCGTTCATACCATCTGTGCGGCGCTGCAGGATGCCTTGTACGCAAACGGCGTGATCATCGAAGATTCGCACAACACCGGCGATTCGATTTTTCGTTCCTTGCAGCGGGCCAACAAGGGCGAATTCGCCGAGATGGTCCGTGTCGAACATCCGCGAATCGCTCGCAAGTGAGTCCTGAGCGGCGCGCCCGAACTGCTGCGCCGAAAAGTGGATATACTCTCAATTCCCCCGCCTTTTGCGTGAGGTTGCATGAAGCGTGTGTGCATCATCGGATGTGGGTCCATCGGCAGCCTGTACGCCGCGCACCTGGCGAAGGTTGCCGAGGTGTGGGCCTTCGTGCGGCGTCCCGAACACGCCCGGGCGTTGAACGAGCAAGGGCTGCGCGTCAGCGGCACACACACATTTCAGGCCAACCTTCGCGCAACGCACCTCCCCGCGGAAATGCCGGAGTTTGATCTGGGAATCGTTTCGAGCAAAGCCACCCAGACCGAGGAAGCCGTGGGGCCGGTCGCTCACCTTTTTCAAAAGGGTGCGATCCTCTCCGCGCAAAACGGCCTGGGCAGCGAAGAGATCATCGCCCGGGTGGCAAAGACTTATGTGATCCGGGGAACCACGTTCATGAGCGGAACGAGGCATAGCGATACGCACGTGCAGTACGAACTGGACACCCCTACATGGATGGGGCCGTTCGAGCCGACCAAGACGCCGTTCTCCCTGGTGAAGGAAGCCGCGGAATTGATTAACGCGTCGGGGCTGAAGGCCATCGCGCTCGAAGATGCCCGCCCGGCGCAATGGTCGAAATTGATTTTTAACGCCTCGGTCAATTCCGTTTCAGCACTGACGGAGCTTCCGCACAGTTTTCATTTTGCCGAGGAAAAACAATTCGGCGGCCTCGGACATCTTTTACACGCGTTAATCGAGGAAGGGAAGCAGGTGGCGGCGGGGCTGGGGGTGAAGCTTCACGAGGATCCCTGGGAGATGAACAAGATCGGTGCGCGGACGGATCATCCAACTTCCATGCTGTACGATATTCGCCACAAACTAAAAACGGAAGTCGATTTTCTGGGTGGCGCGATTGCCAGGGAAGCGCTTCGCGCGGGTCTGCAGGCGCCGCTGCATACCGCTCTCTACCGTCTGATCAAAGGTAAAGAAGAGTCCTGGGCGTATGCGGGCAAGGAGCACGTCGTCACAAAGTGAACGGATAAGCCATGGGATATCCACTCGATCAGGGAAAATGGCCGCGCGTGCGGGAAATGATGGAACGCCAGGATCTGGACGCCATCGTGGCGCGCGCGCCTGATAATGTTCTTTACCTGACGAATTATTGGACGATGAAGGGCTACGACCTGGTGATTTTTCCGCGCGAGGGTGATCCCACGCTGCTGGTCATCGAGCCGCAATTTCGCGAAGCGCAGCGCACGGCGTGGAACAAAGACGTGCGGCCATTTCCGTTTTACCATCCGCGGGACCCGCGCCCGCCGATGATTCGAGCGGTGGAAATGGCGGTGGATGTTTTGCGCGAGAGGAAATTGACGCGGCGCGTGGGAATCGAGCTTTCGCAGACTTCACAGATTTGCGACCGCATGGTGGGCGAGCCAACCGTGTATTGGCATGGTTTTTTCGAATCGTTCCGTGCGGCGTGCCAGGAAATTGCCGACGCGGCGCAGCTCCTCGCGGAAGTGCGCATGATCAAGACGCCGCAGGAAATCGAGCGCATGCGGCTGGCCAATGAACTCGCAGCAATCGGCATGGAGTACACGCGCAAAAATATCAAGCCGGGCATGAAGGAGAGCGAAGTAGCGGCCATGATCGAAGGCCACATCCATGCTGTCGGCGTGGGGTATAAAGGCAAAGTGGAAATGGCGCGCGCGTTCACGCTGGTTTGGTCCGGACCCGGCATTGCCACCTTCACCGCGACGAGCAACCGCCCGGTGATCGAGAACGAGCCTACCCTGGTGGAGATTTGGGTATGCGCCGACGGCTACTGGACGGATTTGACGAAAAACATTTGTCCGGGAAAACTGACGCCCCCATACAACCGCTTACTCGAGCAGTTGCTGAAGATTTTCGGCGAGGCCAGCGGCTGCGTGCGAGATGGTGCGCCGCTTGGGGAGATTGACCGCATCATCCGGAAAGGGATCGACGCGGCGGGGTATCCGGGGCAGCCTTCGCATCCGGTAGCCCACGGTGTTGGCGCGCGGGCGCATGAGCCGCCGTATTCGCATCAAGCCGCGCCGGGAGTGATGCGTTCCGGAATGGTGCTGGCGATTGAGCCGGGCGCTTATTGGGAAGGCGGCGGAGGATTGCGGCTGGAAGACAATTTTCTGGTGACAGCGAACGGCTGCGAAAAACTTTGTTCTTATCCCGACGATTTTCGCGCTTGAGGGAGTGCAGAGGACTGGTAGCCGGCTACGGAGGGCAGGGACGCGATGAAGGATGATTTGGCAAAGAAGATTCTCGCCGCGGTCAGCGAGGAAGAAATTGTCGCGATGTCCTGCGACGTCGTGAATATTCCCAGCCCCACGGGCGAAGAGCTCGAGATGGGCCGCTACATGAGGCGCGCTTTCGAAGAAGCGGGTTTGAGCGTTTCGTGGCAGGAAGTGGAGGAAGGGCGCGCCAACGTGGTGGGCCTGTGGGAAGGCACGGGCAACGGGAAGAGCCTCATGTTCAACGGGCACATGGATACGTCGAACACCGGGCGCGAAACATTTCTGACCGGCATCGGCTACAAACCGAAGGCGGTCATCCGCAACGGCATGATTTTTGGACTGGGCATTTACAACATGAAAGGCGCGCTGGTGTGCTACACGCAGGCGGTGAAAGCGCTGATGCGCGCGGGCGTGAAACTGGAAGGCGACGTGACCATCGCGGCGGTGGCCGGGGAAATCGAGAAGACGCAGTGGAGCGATGAATTCATTGGCAAGGAATATCGCGGCTATGGAGTGGGCACGCATCACCTGGTGAATCACGGCGTGCTGCCGGACATGTGCATCCTGGGCGAGCCTACGGACATGCAGCTCGTACTTGGGCATTACGGTACGGTGTGGGTGCGGCTTTCCGTGCGCGGACATTACGTGCATACCGCGTTTACGCGCGGGAAACAGGATCACAGCTCGATTTTTCGGATGAAGGAAATTCTGGATCCCATCTACGAGTGGATCGCGGCGTGGGAAAAGAAGGCCACGTACGATGGGCAGACGGGCGTCGTGAATGTCGGCTGCATCCGTGGCGGGTATCCGTGGCGCGTCAGCCGCACGCCGGACAGGGCGGATATTTTCCTCGATGTTCGCGTTCCGCCCACGATGGCGTTGAAGGAAGTGCGTGTTTCCATCAAGCAGCTGGTTCTGGATTTGCGGAAAAAGCATCCGGACTACGGAGTCGAGTACGAAACGTTTGTGTCGGTGCCGGGCGCGGAGATTTCCAAGGATCACCAGCTGGTGAAGACCATCGAGGCTTGCCACCAGCGCGTGCTCGGTTCGGCGCCCAAACACGCTACCGTGCTGTGGGATTCCGATGCTTCGGTGATGACGCGTTTCGGAATCGAGACGTTGAATTATGGTCCATCGAGCGGGCCGCGCGACGCGGAGGGGGAAAAGGTGGCCATCGAAACGCTGGTCAACACCACGCGGATTTATGCCTTGGCGGTGGCGGAGATTTGCGGCGCGCATTAAGATGGAGCGGAGAATCTTTTAATGACTAGCCAAAAAGAAATTGAGCGGCGTTATCACAATATCCGAACGGCCATGGGTGCGGAGAAAGTGGATGCGCTGATCGTCTGCGGCAATCAGTACGCAGGGTTCGAAGGCGCGGTGCGCTACACCTCCGGGTTCGAGATTGTGCATCGCTACGTCTACGTCCTCATTCCGCTAGCGGGCGAGCCCGTGCTGCTATTTCCGCGCGAAGCCCGCTGGATCGGCGACAAGAAAGCAACCTGGGTCCGCGAAAAGATTTGGGCGGAAATTCCCGGCAAGTGGCTCCGCGAGGAGATCGAAAAGCGTCACTGGAAGCGCGTCGCCGTCTACGGCATGGATTTCATCATGGCGGTGCGGGATTATCGCGAGCTGCAGCGGGGTTCTTGCGAGCTCGTGCCGTTTGATTTCCATTTCGACATGGCACGCGCGGTAAAAAGCGATGAAGAACTCGAAGGCGTTCGCGACAGCATGGACATCATCCTGGATGGTTTCCATGCGCTGTTGGCGGCTTACGAACCGGGAAAAAGCGAAGCGGAAATCATGGCTCCGGCGGTGGAACGGTTTTTCGCGCGGGGCGCCGGGCCGCGGATGATGAACATCGTGCTTAGCGGAACTGGCGGCGAAGCGGAAGCGCACTTCAAGGTTCCTTCGCAGCGCAAGGTCGGGCCGGACGATTTGCTTTTGTATTCGCTGGAGATTACCGGAGAGGCTGGATACTGGATCGAGTTTTCGCGGGCTTTGATCCGCGGCAAAGTTAGCCCGCGCACGCGGGCGATGAGCGACGTGTATCCGCACGCGATGGAAGCGGCTCGCGACAAAATGCATGAGGGAGTGCTTGCCAGCGAAGTGCACAAGGCCGCCGCCGATGTGTTCAGCAAAGCGGGCTTCGCGCTTGGCCACCTTACGGGGCACTCCATCGGGATGACCATGATCGAGCATCCGGCGATCGGCGCGAACACGCGTATCGAGCTGAAAGAAAATATGGTGCTGAGTTTTCATCCGCAGGTCGTCGATCAGGACGGCCAGGTGTGCCTGTACACGCAGGACACCTACCGCGTGGGGAAGAAGGAAGGGGAGTGCCTTGCGAATGTGCCGTGGCGCTTCTATCCGGGCATGGAGGCGTTGAAGACGGCATGAGCGTGAAGATTTGCATCGTCGGTTGCGGTGCGATTGGAAGTATTTTTGGCGGGCATCTCGCGCGTCTCGAAGACGTGGAGGTACACGCGTATGACGTGTGGAAGGAGCACACGCGCGCCATCAATGAGCGCGGGCTACGAATTATCGGCGCGGCGGATTTTACGGCGCGGATGCATGCGACTTCCGACGCTCGCGAGATCCCGCTCTGCGATTTCGGCATTGTAGCCACGAAGAGCACACATACACGAGGCGCGATCGAGCAGACCGCCCATATTTTTGGCCCGTCAAGCGCGGTGTGTTCGGTGCAAAACGGTGTGGGCAACGAGGAAATTCTGGCGCAGCATGTTCCTTGCGTGATTCGCGGCACCACGTTTCCCGCAGGGCATGTGATCGAGCCGGGCCATGTGGGCTTCGACATTAATGGCGACACCTGGATTGGCCCGTTCGAGCCGACGAATACACCGTACGCGCGCGTCGAACAGCTTGCCGAGCTTCTCAATCGCGCCGGATTGCGCGTGATTCCCTTGCAGGATGCGCGGGGCGCGCAGTGGACCAAGCTGATTTTTAACGCTTCCACGAATCCGGTGGGTGCGCTGACGCTGCTGCACCACGGCGCCGCGACACGGTTTGCGCCAACCGGCGCGCTGTTCAACGCGCTGATCGCCGAAGGCGAGGCGGTGGCTAAGGCCTTGGGCATCGAGCTTCACGGCGATCCGCGCGCGCTGGTCCAGAAAGGCGCGAACGCTCCGGGCAAACACCGGGCGAGCATGCTGCAGGACATTCTCGCGAAACGGCAAACGGAAGTGGATTTCATGAACGGAGCGATCGCGGAGTGGGGCGAAAAGACCGGCGTGCCCACGCCGCTGAACCGCGCCGTTTGGCAATTGGTGAAAGGACTTGAACATTCCTGGACCGACCCGGCGTAGCAGGGAGCATTCGCCGGAAGTCCATAAACGGAGAAAAGTGAAATGATGAGCATGCCATTCAAGATTGGTGTGTTGCAGCTCAGCATGGAACCGCTGAACGAAACCGTGGCGATGGCCCAGGCTTGCGACGCGGCCGGGTTCGACGCGTTCTGGCTCGCGGAGGCTTATCCCTGGTGGCGCAAGCACTCGATGGAGGCGCGCTCGTCGACGGCCGTGACCGCCATTGTCGCCCGGGAGACCAAAAGAATCGTCATCGGCTGGGGGATCATCTCGCCTTACACGCGCCATCCGGTGCAAATTGCGATGGAGGCGCGCGTTTTGCAGGAAGCGGCCGGCGAGGGTCGGTTTCTCCTGGGCCTCGGTGCGTCCAAGATTTTCATGAAGGAGATCGGTGAAGGCGAGAAAGGGAAGGAAGTTGGCCCCGGCACGGTGATGCGCGAGAGCATCGAGATTATTGAAGCCATGCTGGCGGGCAACGAAGTGAAATATGAGGGCAAAGCGTTCCAGGCCCATGCTCCGGCGCTAAAAGCTGATGCGCACGTGCCGCGCTGGCCCGTGCCCATCTACGTGGGTGCGACGGGCCCGGTGTTGCAACGACTGGCGGGATCGCACTCCGCCGGATTGTTGACCGCCAGCATCACGACGCCGAAGTTTGTCGAGTACTCGAAGAAAATGATGGAAGAAGGCGCGCGCAAAGCTGGTAAGGATGCCTCGAAGCTCGACCTGGGTTCCGTGGTGGTCGGCAGCGTTGGCGAAGACCCGAAAACCGCGCGCGAAGGCGCGCGGGAGATGGCGGCCATGTATCTGGCCAACAAAGTCCAGAACATCCGGGGCTCGGCGGATACCTTGCTCGAATGCGCGGGGCTGAACTTGGAAGAGATCCGCCCCATTGCCGATGCCATGGAAAGCGGGGGACGGAAAGCCGCGGCGCGGGCCGTTACGGATTCTGTTCTCAATAAGGTTTGCCCGATTGCGGGGACGCCGTCGCAGTGCATTGAAAAACTCGAAGAGTACCGCGCTGCTGGCTGCACGCAGATGATGCTGGAGCTGTGGGGCGATGATCGGCTGGAGCAGGCGCGGCTGTTTGGGCAAAAGGTGCTGCCGCATTTTCACAAGCGTTAGCGGTTGCCGGGGCGATGATGCACCCCCCTACCCCCTTTTTGAGCTATCAGTGGCAAACAAAGGACTTACAGGAAAAGAGTGCGCATCAGTGGCAAATAAAGGACTTACGGGAAAAATGGGGAGGAAAGGCGAAAGTTGAGGGCTGAAAGAGCTAAGGAATCTCTGAAAAAGGTCTTGACAGCGGGCGGAAGCATACTATAATGGTACCGTATCGCGAGAAGTAACACTTCGACCACGAGGAACCCATGGCCCCTGCTCCGCGCTGCACCCCAGCCCAGATGACCTTTTCTGACCTCGAGTACCTGCTCAAGAAGCGCCAGACGCGCCGCGAACTGTTTTTGGAAAAGATGGACGCGCTGCTCCCTTGGCAAGCCCTGGAAGCGCAACTGGCGCCTTTTTACGCGCGCGGCACGAGCGGGCGCCCGCCGTATCCGCTGGCGGTGATGCTGCGGGTGCACTGCTTGCAGTTGTTCTACAATTTGAGCGATCCGGCGATGGAAGACGCGCTGTACGAGATTGCATCGATGCGCCGTTTCGCGCGGCTGCACTTGGCGGGCAACTTGCCGGACGAGACCACCATTTTGCATTTCCGGCATTTTTTGGAAGAGCACCAGTTGGGCGCGGCGATTTTGCGGACGGTCAACGAGCAGCTGGCGCGGCATGGCTTGCTGTTGCGCAACGGCAGCATCGTGGACGCCACGATTCTGGCCGCGCCCAGCTCGACGAAAAACAAGGCGGGCGCGCGGGATGCGGAGATGCATTCGACGCGCAAGGGCCAGCAGTGGCATTTCGGCATGAAGATGCACATTGGCGTGGACGACGCGCACGGGCTGATTCACAGCTTGGAAACCACGTCGGCGGAAAAGAGCGACGTGGTGGTGGCGGAGAAAGTATTGCACGGCGCGGAAAAGGTGGTGTGGGGGGACGCGGGTTATCAGGGCATTGAGAAACGCGAGGAGCACCGCGACCGGCGCGTGCAGTGGATGATCGCCATGCGATGCGGCAAGCGTAAACAGTTGCCCGAAGAGAGCGGCTTGCGTTTGCTGGAGAAATTCAAGGCCAGCGTACGCGCCAAGGTGGAGCATCCGTTTTTTTACATCAAGCGGATATTTGGCTATGCGAAAGTGCGTTATCGCGGGCTGGCGAAAAACAAGAATCGCTTGCAGGTGCTGGCGGCGTTCACGAATTTATTGCTGGCGCGGAAATTTCTAGCGGTGTAAGTCGCCGGAGGGGTGTGTCCGGAGG
>JAYVMO010000237.1:0-14684 GCA_043758915.1 Acidobacteriota bacterium
GAGGAGCGATTTCAGAAGGAGCGAGCGCTTGATGTTCTCCTCAACCTCACCGATCTTGCGATGAGCGAGTTTTTTCCAGCGAGGGCCAACGGGAACGTTATCGCGGAGGCCGCTGAGGAAGAGTTTGATTTCGCCGAGGGTGAAGCCCATGTCACTGGCGAAGCGGATGAGGAGCGCGTGATCGAGGGCGTCGCTAGGGTAGCGGCGCTGGCCGCCGGCGCGATGCGGAGGAGCGAGTAGGCCCATTTTTTCATAGTAGCGGATGGCGGAGGCGTTGAGGTCGGCGCGGGCGGCTAGTTCTCCGATTTTCATTGAGTTGCCTCCTTTAAGCAGAGCGGATCGCCTCACTCCCAAGTGCGCAGAACGACAAACAGATATCACCTGAGGCGATCTGGCCCAGATGGGCGCAGCGGTGCTGCGCCCCTTACTTGTTCAGTTGGGATGCGTGATTTTGACGGTGCGGAGGATGGCATCGAGGCGGTGGAAGACGCGATCCGGTTTGACGGCGGCGATGGAGCCGTCGTTTAGGGTGACTACGCCTAGCTCGATTTCGTAGCAGACGCCGCCGGAAAAAGCGGCGTACTCGCGCCAGGAGTTGCGGGTGCCTTCGGCGTCGGCGGAGGTTTGCAAGGAGCGGAAGGGGATGCCGTTGATGACGAGGGTGCCGAGGTCGCCTTCTTCCTCGACACCGACGGCCTGGCCACACTGGTCAGCGGTCAGCGTGGGATTGACGCTGAGGCTGAGATAACCGGCGAGGAAATCAGTGCGGGGATAGAGGTTATCGGGCAGCTCGATGCGCGCTAGGAGCTGCTGGTTGGGGGAGCCGTCGGTGCGCTGTTGCAGGAGAGCGTTGGCTTCCTCAGCCAGTTCGCTGGACTCCTTGAAGATGTAGCTTCGCGGATAGGAAAAAGAGATGGCGTAGTCGGGATTGGTGTAGAGCTGGAGCGCGCGGGTTTTTGCCTCATGGGCTTTTCGCGCTTCGTGGGCGCGCTCGGCAGCGGATGGACGGGAATTGGCGGCGGGCGGCGGAACGGGCTGGGAGGGCGAGCCGACGGAGAGTTTGGCCGACATAGGAGGAGTGGGGGCGGCGTGGCTGACGTTGCTGCGATGCCAGGCGAGGAGTTCCAGGAGCGCGGCGAGGGCGAGCATCGCGAGCGGCAGGAGTTGGAGACGTCGCGGAGTGGGATGGGGCTCGGGCTTCTGCGGTTTAGCGGCTGGGGATGTGGATGGGAAGAGCGTTAGCATAAGGCACCTCGTTCGACAAGCGAGGAGTGCATCGGGCATACCATAGGTTAAAGCTAAGAAAACAAATAGTTTGCGCTGCGGGACGCCCCGGCCTCGTGGGTCGTGGGATGACACTGTGTCAAATTTGCCACTATGGAGAGATCAGCGACGGAAGTGCGAGAAGAGCCAGAAGAGCAGTGAGAGGCCGATGCTGATGAGGAGACAGGTGACGACCGGGAAGTAGAAGGTGGTGTGCTCGCCGCGATGAACGATGTCGCCGGGGAGGCGGCCGAGACGGAACGGCAAGCGCCCGCCAAAATAGAGCAGCGCGCCAATCAGGGCGATGAGGGCGCCGAAGAAAAGCAGGGTACGCCCGAGTTCGCGCAGAGCATCCATAGCTGCATTCTACCTGAAGCTCCCTGGAGGTCATTCCTGGGCCAAGCGTTTATTATTCCACTTCTTGTTAGATCTTGACTGGTATATATTTATATGATACATATACGCATTATTTAATTCCTAGCGACTATTCGCAGCACAATTCCCGGGATGCTTATTCGCATTTCCGACTCTGAATAGCGCGCTCCCCGGAGGCATCGTATGATGACCGTCCGCCACTTCCTAGCGATAGCGATGGCTTTCTTGCTTGCGGGCATTCCTGTGCCGGCCCGGCCAGAGGTTCTCGGCGTGGTCGTGCAGGCCAATCGCGCGCACCTCAACACGAATGCAGTTTCTGAGGGAACGACGGTTTATGACGGCGACCAATTTTCAACCGACGAAGGCGGGACGCTGCGTTTGCGCAGCGATGCGGCCATGCTCGATCTCGCCGAGGAAAGCCGCATCATAGTGCGCAGCAGGGTAAACGCCGCGAAGGACACCGAAGCGTTGCTGACCGTGGGCACGGTGGTCTTTTCCGCTGCGCGTGCCACGGCCATGGAAATCCAAGCACAGGAAGCGCGTATTCGTCCCGTGGCGGACGCACCGACGATTGGACAGGTGAGCGTCGACGGACCAAAGGAATTGCGGGTTTACGCGCGACGGGGGGCCTTGCAGTTTTCGTATCGCGATGAAACGGAGACTATCGCAGAGGGACAATCTTACCGCGTGGTGTTGGACCCTCCAGACGACGATCCGAAAACCGAGCAATCTGCCAAGAAGTCTGGCCGACGGCGTAAGACCTTCCTGTTCATCCTTATTGTCGCCTCTGTCGCGGGCCTTAGCCCGATTATCGACAAGGGGTTCGAAAGTCCAGATCGGCCGTAGTTGAGGCAATTCATGGTTGAGATCCTGAGGGCGCCCTCATCGGGTGCCCTCAGGATGACAGCCGCTAGAATTTGCATGGCGGATATTGGAATTCGGGCGGGGGCTAGATGAGTTCGAGGCCGGAGAAGAAATAGCCGATTTCGAAGGCGGCGGTTTCCGGGGCGTCGGAGCCGTGGGTGCAATTGTTGCCGATGCTGGTGGCGAGATCGTGACGAATGGTGCCGGGTGCGGCTTTCTTGGGATCGGTGGCGCCCATGGTGTCGCGCCATTTGAGGATGGCGCCTTCGGCTTCGAGAACCATGGCGAAGATTTTGCCGGAGGACATGAAGTCGGTGAGCTCGCCGAAGAAGGGGCGCTCGCTATGGACGGCGTAGAAACCGCCGGCTTCTTCTTTAGTGAGGCGCATGGATTTGATGGCGACGATTTTGAAGCCGGCTTTGTGAATGCGCGAGAGAATTTCACCGTGAATATTCCGGCCGACGGCGTCGGGTTTGATGATTACGAAAGTGCGTTCGAGAGCCACGAAAAATCCTCCGATCGAATTTGAGACATCGCAGGCGGGTTGCCTGCGGCGTATTCGGGCGGGGCAAGCCCCGCCCCTACAAAATTCCAGAATCCCGAACGACAACAACGGCCAGAAGACAGAATGACAACGACGGCGGCATAAGAAGCCGCCGCTGAAAAAACGACGGGCCGGTCTGAAGACCGGCCACTACAACGAGCTACTTCAGTGCCTGGGCGGCGGTGGAGCCGAGGTCCGCAGGCGTTTCGACGCAGCGGATGCCGGCGGCGCTCATGGCGGCGTACTTGTCCCTGGCGGTGCCCTGGCCGCCGCTGATGATGGCGCCGGCGTGGCCCATGCGGCGTCCGGGCGGCGCAGTCTGGCCAGCGATGAAGCCGACGACAGGCTTCTTCACGTTGGTCTTGATCCATTCCGCGGCGCGCTCTTCGGCGTTGCCGCCGATTTCGCCGATGAGAATGATGGCATGCGTATCGGGATCGTCGTTGAACAAACGAATGGCCTCGAGGAACGACGTACCGATGATGGGATCGCCACCGATGCCGATGCAGGTGGATTGTCCGATGCCGAGACGCGTCAACTGGTCGACCGCTTCGTAGGTCAAGGTGCCGCTGCGGCTGACCACGCCGACGTGACCTTGTTTGTGGATGCGGCCCGGCATGATGCCGATTTTGCACTTGCCGGGAGAGATGACGCCCGGGCAATTGGGGCCGATGAGGCGCGTTTTCGTAAAATCGATGGAGGCGGTGGCGCGAACCATGTCGATGACGGGAATGCCTTCGGTGATGCAAATGACCAGCGGAACCTCGGCATCGGCAGCCTCAAGAATCGCGTCGGAGGCAAACGGCGGGGGAACGAAAATCACGGAGGCGTCGGCGCCAGTGTGTCTCACGGCTTCCGATACGGTGTTGAAGACCGGACGTTCGAGGTGTTTCGTGCCGCCTTTTCCGGGTGTGATCCCGCCAACCACGTTTGTTCCATACTCGATCATCTGTTGGGCGTGGAAAGTGCCTTCGCGGCCGGTGAAGCCTTGCACGATGACTCTAGTTTTTTCGTTGACGAGAACGCTCATTGGGCACCTCCCGCGAGTGCGACGACTTTTTCGGCGCCGTCCTTCATGCCATCGGCGATGGTGAAGTCGAAACCGCTTTCGCGGAGGATTTTTTGGCCTTGCTCGACGTTGGTGCCTTCCATGCGAACGACCACGGGTACTTTCACGTTGAGGTCTTTTGCGGCGGCTACGACGCCGGTGGCGAGCACGTCGCAGCGAAGAATACCGCCGAAAATATTAATGAAGACGGCTTTCACGCCGGGGTCACCGATGAGGATACGAAAGGCGTTCTTGACCTGATCGGCGGAGGCGCCGCCGCCGACGTCGAGGAAGTTGGCGGGCGAGCCGCCAGCGTACTTGATGATGTCCATGGTGGCCATGGCCAGGCCCGCGCCGTTGACCATGCAAGCGACCGTGCCGTCGAGCTTGATGTAGTTCAGGCCGTACTTGGAAGCTTCGACTTCGAGCGGATCTTCTTCATCGAGGTCGCGAAGTTCGCGCAACTCCTTGTGGCGGAAAAGCCCGTTGTCATCGAAAGTCATCTTGGCATCCAGAGCCACGAGGCGGCCATCTCCGGTGACCACGGCAGGATTGATTTCCAGCATCGAGGCATCGGTGTCGACGAAAGCCCGGTGCAGGGCTTGCAGAAAGGGAGAGGATTTGGAGGCGAGTTCGCCGGAAAGGCCGAGACCGAAAACGAGTTTGCGAGCCTGATAAGCTTGCAGGCCGACCGCGGGATGAACGGTCTCGCGAATGATGGCCTCGGGATTGGTTTTGGCGACCTCTTCGATATCCATGCCGCCGGCGGAACTGGCCATGAAGATGACTTTGCCGGAAGCGCGATCGACGAGGATGGAAAGATAAAGCTCGCGCTTGATGTCCAGGCCTTCTTCGACGAGCAGGCGCTTGACGATGCGGCCACCGGGGCCGGTCTGTGCGGTGACCAGGTTCATTCCCAGCATGTGGCTGGCGATTTCGGCGGCCTCGTCGGGCGAATGAGCGAGCTTGACGCCGCCGGCTTTGCCGCGACCGCCGGCGTGAATCTGGGCCTTGACCACGACAATGTTGGACTTGAGCCGAGCGGCGCCTTCACGGGCTTCTTCCTTGGTGAAAGCGACTTCGCCGCGCGGCGTGGTTACGCCGTAACGAGCGAGGATGGCCTTGGCCTGATATTCGTGAATCTTCATCGAGGTTTCGTTTCCTGTGCGGCCCCCAGCGGGTCGGAGCCAGTGTTGTGTGTGACCGCGAAGCGGTCCACCAGTGTTACTATTTTCATCGTTCGCAAAACATAGAAGTTTAACCGGAAGGCCGCAAGGGAGCAAGGCGACGCGAAATAGCCTTGCAAATAAAGGAAACCTGCGAGATGTGCGGAAGAGGGCTGGCTCACGGCGATGAGGCGTACATCTGTTCTTACGAATGCACGTTTTGCCGCGCGTGCAGCGTGGCTCGCCAGCACCTCTGCCCGAACTGCAGCGGTGAACTTCTGCGGCGACCGCGGCGCAAGCCCGCAGCGACATCCTAATGACACTCAAGCTGATTGATCGTGCCGAAGCCGGACACTTCCTCACTCGCGCGGAAGCAGAAGAGGTGATGGAAGAGCTGCTCTCCGGACGTGTGGAGACGCCGGAGATCGTGCGGCTGCTGACGGCGCTGAATGCGCGACCGGTGCGGGTGCAAGAACTCACGGGATTTGCGACCGTGATGCGGCGGCATGCGGCGCGGGTGTTTGTGGAAGGCGAGCCGCGGCCGGCGAACATGGTCGACACCTGCGGCACGGGAGGCGACAACTCCGGCACGTTCAATATCTCCACGGCGGCGGCGATTGTGGCCGCGGCGGCAGGCGCGCGCGTGGCCAAGCATGGTAACCGCGCGGCCAGTTCGCGCAGCGGATCGGCCGATGTGCTGGAGGCGCTCGGAGTGCGGATCGATTTGCCGCTGGAGCGATCTGGCTGCGCGATTCACGAAATCGGCATCGGTTTTCTGTTTGCGCCCGCGGCGCACGCCGCGACGCGTCACGCGATAGCGGCCCGCAAGCAGATCGGGAAGCGCACATTTTTTAATCTGCTCGGCCCACTCACCAATCCCGCCGGGGCGCAGGCGCAGGTCGCCGGGGTGTTCTCGGCGGAGGTAGTCGACATCATGGCGGCTACGCTGGCGGAGCTGGGCGTGGAGCATGCTTTCCTGGTTCATGGGGCGGGCGGATTGGATGAAATTTCGCTCGCGGGGGAGACGCTCGTCGCGGAAATTGAAGGAGGAAGCGTGAGACGATTCACGGTGACGCCGAAAGATTTTGGGGTGAGTCGAGCGCCGCTCGAGTCTTTGGCCGGCGGGACGCCGCAAGAAAACGCCGCGCGCATTCGTCGAATCTTTGAAGGAGAAGCGGGTGCGGCGCGAGACATTGTGGTCGTGAACGCGGCTGCCGCTCTGGTCGCGGCGGGCATGGCCCCGAACTTCCGCGAAGCCGCGCAACTTGCTGCCACGGCTGTTTCGTCAGGAGCCGCGCGCGAAAAGCTGGCTGCGCTGATGGCGTTCACGAACGCGAACTGATTCAGCCGCGTCTCCGACGCGAGAGAGCGGTTATTCCTGCTGCTGCAAGAAGGGCACCGCAAAGAAAATGAAGGTTAGATAGAATCGCAAGGTCCGGCCGCGCCGGGCGTGTGGCATCAGGGCAGCCGAGCTGCCGAGAAAGCTAGAGGAGGGAAATTTTGAGAAACATCGTGTTCACTTTGTTGATTGCCTTCTTACCTTATTCGGCGCTCGCTCAGAAGTCAGCTCCAATGGCGCCGGCGCAGGTGGCGCAGGAAATCCGCGACTACCGCATGGACAACGAGGATCGCATCATCCGCGAGCTGACGGAGTTTCTGGCCATTCCGAATGTGGCGAGCGACACGCCGAACATCCAGAAAAATGCCGCGCGGCTGGTGGAGATGCTGGAGGCCCGCGGAATTGAAACGCATCTGCTGCCCATTGCCGGCCGCGGGCCGGTGGTGTACGGCAAGCTGACGGCGCCGGAGGCGACGCGCACGGTGATTTTTTACGCGCACTACGACGGGCAGCCGGTCGATGCATCCGCGTGGACGGATGGCAAACCGTTCGAGCCGGTGTTGCGCAACGCGGCGATCGAAGCCGGCGGCAAGCGCATTCCTTTTCCGGAGAGCACCGGGGCGCATCCCGCGATTTACGACGACGACTGGCGGATTTATGCGCGCTCCGCTTCCGATGACAAATCGCCGATTGTCGCGTTGCTTGCCGCGCTGGATGCGCTGCGCGCCAAGAAAATTCCGCTGGCGGTAAACCTAAAGGTGATTTTTGAGGGCGAGGAGGAAGCGGGGTCAACGAACCTGGAGAAGACATTACAACTGCACAAAAACCTGCTGAGTGGAGACCTGCTGATCACCGCGGATGGACCGGTGCACGAGAGCGGGCGTGCGCTGGTGGCTTTCGGCAATCGCGGCGTCATCGGACTGGAAATAACCGTTTACGGGCCGGTTCGCGCGCTGCACAGCGGGCACTACGGAAATTGGGCGCCAAATCCCGCGCTGGAATTATCGCGGCTGCTGGCTGCGATGAAAGATGAAAATGGGCGGGTGCGTGTTGCTGGTTTTTACGACTACGTGACGCCGCTGAGCGCGCTGGAACGGCAGGCGCTGGCGGCATTGCCGGAAAACGACGCGGAACTCGAGCGCGAACTGGGGATTGCGAAACCCGAGGGTGGAGGCAAGAAACGCGTGGAACTGCTGATGGAGCCTTCCCTCAATATTCGCGGACTGCGCAGCGCGTATGTCGGCGCGCAGGCGCAGAACGTGGTTCCGGAAAGTGCCGAGGCTTCGCTGGATGCCCGGCTGGTGAAGAGCGAGGATCCGAAGAAAAAGTTTGAACAGATTGTGGCGTTTATCGAGAAGCAGGGATTTTTTGTGCTCGACCGCGAGCCGACGATGGAGGAGCGGCGCACGCACGCGCGGATCGCTAAGGTCATCTACGAAGGAGGGTATCGCGCGTCGCGCACGCCGATGGATTTGCCGGTGGCCAAGGCGGTCGTCGAAGTGGTGAAAGCCGCGGCAGGAAACGACACGGTGATCCTGCCGTCCATGGGTGGCAGCGTGCCGATGTATATCTTCGAGAATCTCGGATTGACGTCCGTGGGCGTGCCCATCGTGAATTACGACAATCACCAGCACAGTTCGGACGAAAACCTGCGGCTGGGGCATTTCTGGCGTGGGATGGAAATTTACGGCGCGATTTTGGCGGATCTAAATTGGTAAAATCTACAGGGAAAGGAAATTTTGCAGGAGCTGCTTGCCGGATTCGGTGAGGACGGATTCGGGGTGGAATTGCACGCCTTCGATTTTATGGCGACGGTGGCGAAGACCCATGATGATGCCGTCGCCGGTTTCAGCGGTGACGACAAGTTCCCGGGGCAGCGATTTGCGTTCGACGATGAGCGAGTGGTAGCGCGTGGCGGTGAACGGATCCGTCAGCTTGCGGAAAATGTTTTTGCCGTCGTGATGAATTTCGCTCGTTTTTCCGTGGAACAGCTTGGGGGCGCGCACGATTTTTCCACCGAACGCCACGCCAATGGCTTGATGTCCCAGGCAGACGCCGAGTATCGGAAACTTTCCCGCGAGGCGCTCGACAAGCTCCACGGAAATGCCTGCCTCCTGCGGCGTGCATGGCCCCGGCGAAATCACAATGCGCTCGGGTTTGCGCCGGACAATTTCTTCCACGGAAATCTTGTCGTTGCGGTGCACTTCGACATGGCAACCCAATTCGCCCAAGTACTGCGCGAGGTTGTAGGTGAACGAATCGTAGTTGTCGAGCAGCAAGATCACTTCAATCTTTTCTCCTGATTTCTCCGCGTTCTCCGCGCCTCTGCGTTTCCGCTGGCATCATTTCGCGCCCCGATGCGCCGCCTCGAGAGCAGAAAGCAGAGCACGCGACTTGTTCACCGTCTCCTGAAATTCACCCGCAGGGGTGGAGTCCGCGACGATGCCGCCCCCTGCCTGAATGTGGGCCACACCGTTTTTGATGACCATGGTGCGCAGCGCGATGCACGAATCGAGATTTCCCGCGAAATCCATGTACAGAACGCCGCCGGCGTAAATCCCGCGGCGCGTGCGTTCCAGCTCTTCGATAATTTCCATGGCGCGAACTTTTGGCGCGCCGGAAACCGTGCCTGCGGGAAAGCAGGCCATCAGGGCGTCAAAGCAATCGACATCTTCGCGCAGGCGCCCGCGAAGGCTGGAGACCAAATGCATCACATGCGAAAACCGCTCGACACTCATCAACTGTTCGACCTTGACGGAGCCGTAGTCGCAAACGCGGCCGAGATCGTTTCGGCCCAGGTCGACCAGCATGATGTGCTCGGCGCGTTCCTTTTCGCTCGCGAGCATCTCCTTTTCCAGGCGCTGGTCCTCGGCTTCGTCCTTGCCACGCGGCTGGGTTCCCGCGATCGGGCGGTAGAAGACATCGCGTCCTTGTACTTTGACGAGCATCTCCGGCGAGCTGCCGACAACGGAAACATCGTTCAATTGCAGATAGAAGAGATAAGGCGAGGGGTTAATCCCGCGCAGCTCGCGATAGACTTCGAAAGGCTGGGCTTTCGTTTCCGCGGAAAACCGCTGGCTGAGCACGACCTGAAAAATATCGCCGGCGCGGATGTATTCCTTGGCCTTGCGCACGGCAGCGAGATACTCCGGCCGGCGGAAATTTGAACGGACCTTCAGCGGTGCGCGTTTTTTTCTTGCTTTCGACGTTTTTTTCGGCCGTTCGGCCGCCGCGGGTTCTTCCAGCAGACGCCGCGTGCGGCGGATCTCCCGCACTGCGGCGTCATATTTCGCGCGCAGTGTGCCGGGGCCTTCGGTGTAGACGTTTCGCACCATCCACAGGCGGTGCTGCACGTGATCGAAGGCCAGGATGCCGTGGTAGAACATCAGCACGGCATCGTAAAGGCCTATTTCGTCGCGCAGGCGCTTCGGCAGGCGCTCGACGAGCCGCACCATGTCGTAAGAAAAGTAGCCGATGGCTCCCGCAACCAGCGGCGGAAGCCCCGAAATGCACACGGGCCGGAAGCGCCCCATGTGCGCGCGCAGGAAGGTCACCGGATCGCGTTCTTCCCACACCAAGCGGTTGCGGCTTTCCAAAACGCAAGCGCCACCCGCGTAGCGGAACACCTCTTCCGGGTTCGCTCCTGCAAAGGTGTAACGAGCAATCTTCTCGCCGCCCTCGACGCTTTCCAGCAAAAAGGAATAGCGCGCGCCCTGCGCGACGCGCAGATAGGCGCTCACGGGTGTCAACAGGTCCGCGGAAAAAACGTCATAAACCGGGATGAGGTTTCCCTGCTTGGCGAGGCGCTGAAATTCGCGGAAGTCCGGCTGAATCATAAGAGAGTGTTCACAGTCGACAGCTAAAAGTTAAAAGCAAACAATAACAAACGATAACTTTATCTCGAATTGCTAAGCACCTTCGCGCCGCAATGCGGCAAGCACGGCACGGCGCATGGCCGTTTCCGGAGCACGCTGCCCGGTCCAGATTTCCCACTGGGCGGCGCCTTGCGCGAGAAACATCTCCACGCCCGAAACCGTGGCGATGCCTTTTTGTCCGGCGAGTTTCAAAAGCTGCGTCCTCCGCGGCCGGTAAATCAAGTCCATGACGACTCGACAGTGTAACTCGCGCGGCGCGAGAGGCGAAACTCCGCCGCGCGGATGCATGCCCACGGGCGTGGCGTTCAGAATGGCGTCGAAGCGTTCCTGGCGCAGCGCGCGCCGCGGGACAACTTCCCCGTGGACGGCACGCGCCAGCTCTTGCGCGGCGCGCTCACGGCGCGCGCAGATGGCCACGGCCGCGCCAGCGTGTGCCAAAGCCACGGCCGCCGCGCGAGCCGAACCGCCCGCGCCAAAAATCAGCACGCGGCTGTTCGCGATAGGCAATTTCTTTTCCAAGGCGCGCAGAACACCCACATAATCCGTGTTGCATCCATAGAGCGAGCCATCGCGGCGCACGATGACGGTATTCACCGCGCCGATCTCCGCGGCCAGCGGCTCGCATTCCTGCAAATGTTTCAGGATGGCTTGCTTGTGCGGCAAGGTCACGCTGAAGCCGCGCACGCCAAGCTCGGGAACGGCCTTCAGGAAGTCGCGCAAATCCTTCACCAAGAATGGCAGATCGACGGCGTCGATCTTACGCGCGACAAATCCGGTATTGTGCAGCAGCGGCGACAGGGAATGCCCGATGGGATCACCGATCACGCCATAGACTCGAGTTCGCCGCGTCAGTTCGTGGGCGCGGTAAAGAGTTTTCATTTCGTGCAGCGAAACTTGCCCTGGCGCCGTGGCTTCCCCTACGGGCGCGTAGGCCAGCGCGCTGCCCTCGCGCAGCGCGAGAATCCGCGCGGGAAGCCCCACTTCGCCCAGGGGCACGACTACCAGGTTTTTGGAACGCCGCGCCAGCCGCAGCAGCCGCAGACTGTCGCCAATCGTGTGCGCCGTGGCGGCTATCTTCACGGCATCCACTTCCCCATGCGCGGGCGGCCTGACCACGCGCGGTAGCGCCGGCATGCGCTGGAAGTCGTGCCGCGAGAGCAGCACCTTGGGCGGCACGGCATATTCGCGCACCGATTTCTCAGGAAGCTCGCGGAGCGTTTCGATCTCCAGGTCACACCAGGTGCATCCCGCCTCGCGAGCCTGCATCAGCCAATAAAGTTCACCCTGCGCATCGCCAGCATACTTGCCGCCTCCTGCGCGGCGGCGGCAGGTCGCCAGGAGTGTCGCGCCGCGCAGCTTTCTCTTTTTCAGCCACAGGAGAAAATTGGCTCGGTCCCGGTCGCTGCGCAGCCAGTCCAGGCGCAACTCAATCGTACGCGATTCCAGGAGGGCGGCCTTCAGCTGGGCAGCCAGTTTCTTGGCCGTAGGGGCTGCTGCCACAGCGCAAAGGCGTTTCGCCCCGCTACCAAACAGGCCCATGCTCCGCTGCACTCCCTCTAATCGATTGAAAACACAGCCTCTAGTATGCCGTATCGAATGTGTAAAGCAACCCTAGCCAATTTCTTGACGCATCCCGGTGGGCCTGCTACTTTCGCAAAGGATAGTCCCCGCACGGCCCATAGGGCGTGTTTTCGAAGGAGTTTCGCAATGCGCGCTAACTTAGCTGCTTTTTTCTTTTCCGTCTTCGCAAGTGCCGCTGTCTGCTCGGCGCAAAATGCCCCGCAGACTGCCTTGCCCACGCAACCTGACTATTCTTTTGTCAACTGCGCGGGCTTCATCACCGACCAGAAGGTATCCGACGAGATTCACCTCATCTCCGGCGAAGAGTCGCACTATAAAATTACCTTTGCCGGCGGCGATTATGTGTACATCAATCGCGGCCAGGACAAGGGCATGCGTGTCGGCGACCGCTTCTCCGTGGTGCGGCACGAAGTCGATCCCAGTACCGTCGAATGGTTCAAGTCGCAGAACAAGCTGCTGCGTGCCATGGGTATCGCGTATACCGATTTAGGACAAATCAAGGTCGTTAATGTCCAGCCCAAGGTCTCGATCGGCGAGGTCACCTTCACTTGCGGATTCATGCAGCGCGGCGATATCCTTCGCCCCTATGAAGAGCGCCCGTCGCCACCGTTCAAGGATGCCGCCAACTTCGATCATTTTGCGCCCGTGAGCGGGAAACCAGTGGGCACGGTGGTCACCAGTACAGGATGGTTGCAGACCGTTAGTAAGCACGATACGGTCTACGTAAATCTAGGCGCCTCTCAGGGAGTGAAAGTCGGCGACTACATGCGCTTCTTTCGCGACCAGGGGCCGATGGCCCAGAAGGTTCCGCAGACCAAGGGAGACCAGTACGAGGTGTACGGTTTTGGAACCGCGGGCGTCAAGTACACGCCAAAGGATCTGCCCCGCGAAGTGCTAGGCGAGGGCATTGTCCTCAACGTCAGCAAGAACTCCGCGACTCTGCTGATTACCTACAATACGATTGAAGTTCACACCGGTGATTACGTCGAACTCGAGTAATCGGAGAGCACGACAACAAACGTTTCCGGCCCGCGCAGGTTTATCCAGCGCGGGCCTTTTTCTTTGTAGATAGCGCCGCGCATGGTGCGTCTTGCCCGGCGTTTAATGATTTCCAGGGTGGCCACCCTCTGAGAAGACTTCGCAGGTGAAGCCCAGGAGCTTGGTATCCGGGTCGCGCCAGGCTTCGCGCGCCAAGCCTGCCTTGTGACAGGTTTCCGCCAGAAATTGTTCCCTGCTGAGGTGGTGTTCGAGGGCCACTTGCGGCAGCAGCAAGCCCCGTTGCGCGCCGCGGGAGACTAGCAGGCCGTGCAAGCCGATCTCCACGTTCTGCGGGCGGATGGGCGCCGGTGGCGAGAGCAAAGAAAGTTCAATCTGCAAATCGCCCAATTCCTCAGCAAGCAGCGGCGGGAACCGTTCATCATGCAAAGCGGCGCTGGCCGCACAGCGCACCACGGCTTCGCCCCAGGGCTCCTCCGATTCGATAACTCCGATGCAGCCGCGCAATCGTCCGCCGACGTACAGCGTTACAAATACACCACGCCGCTCGTCGAGTATTCCACCTTGAGGGATGTTTGCGGGCCGCTCATGGCAGGAAACTGCGGCGACAACCGACGCGCGCGCCAACTCGAGCAAGGCGCGGCGGTCGGCCTCAGAGAGGAACGGCATCCTCGGACTTCTTCCGGGCTTCCAGCATGCGCAACTTGCGCCGTTGCTTGATGCGCTCGTCGACATGGCTCCAGAAGCGCAGAAAGTACTGCGCCGCGGAAACCAGTGCGCTTACCACCACCAGCCAAAGGAGGAGCAGCGCCAGCCGCTTGAGCGAAGGATGCCGCGCTCCGGCAATGAGCACGGCCACCGCGCAGACTTGCAGGACCATTTTCGTCTTGCCCAGAACCGAAGCCGCGATCGTAAATCCTTCCGCCGAGGCGATATTGCGCAGGCCCAGAACGGTAAACTCCCGCCCGATGATGATCACTACCATCCACGCCGGAACCAGATGCATATCCACAAGCGACACGAAAGCCGCGGAAATCAGCAGCTTATCGGCAATGGGATCCAGCAGGATGCCCAGCGTGGTCACCTGCAATCGCCGCCTCGCAAAGTACCCATCCGCCCAGTCCGTCGCCGCTGCCAGCAACAGAATCAGCACACCCCAAAACTCGAAATGCATCGGAAAGCCCCACATATCCACGTTCGGGCTGCGGGTCAGCAGGACCACGATAAGCAGGGGCACGAAAAAGATTCGCAGCAATGTCAGTGAGTTGGGGAGGTTCATGGATGCCTGACGGCGGCGGAGGCGGTCCCTGTGGCTTCCGCCCACCGCAGAGTCACTATAGACCCCGCCCACGGATGCGTCAACGCCCGTCCCGAGCACACCGGGGAGCCAGGATAGGTACTTCGGCGATAACCTCAAGCGGAACTGTAGCGCCATGCCAGCGATACCCTTCCGTAACACGGTGGCTGTAAATCTGTGCAAATGTCCCCGATACTCTTGGAACTAAAAGACTTCCGGCTAGGGGCCCAGGGGCAGAACGAGTGGCGAATATCTCTATTTGAATCTACGACTTACGAATCACAACCTCACAGATGCTCAGATTTCGTCTACTTTTTGGGTGAGCACTCTCCGACA
>JAYVMO010000238.1:0-10555 GCA_043758915.1 Acidobacteriota bacterium
GTCGTTTGTGGACGACCTGGGGGCGGATTCGCTCGACCAGGTGGAATTGGTCATGGCGTTTGAAGAAGCCTTCGGGATCGAAGTTCCGGACGAGGACGCCGAGAAAATGACGACAGTGAAGGACGCGGTCGAATACATCGACAAGCACTCCAAAGGTAAGTAAGCCACGGAACCATCACCTCAAAAGGAAGCAGGAAAACGTTGACTCGCCGGGTAGTCGTTACGGGCGTTGGATTGGTCTGCGCGCTGGGCATCGGCACGGAGGAAAGCTGGAAAAACCTCCTGGCCGGTCAGAGCGGCGTTGGACCCATCACGCTTTTCGATACCACCGGATTCGACTGCAAAATCGCGGGCGAACTGAAGAATTTCGACCCGTTCCAGTGGATCGAGAAAAAAGAATTAAAAAAGATGGGGCGCTTCATCCAGGTGGCGCTGGCGGCCGCGGACTTTGCGGTAAAGATGTCGAACTGGAAGCCGGAAGATTCGGACCTCGATGAAGTGGGCGTGTACGTTTCGTCGGGCATCGGCGGGTTCGACATCATCGAGCGGGAACACCGGAAGCTGATGCAGGGGGGGCCGGGCAAGATTTCTCCTTTCTTTATTCCTTCCGCGATAGTCAATCTGGCTTCGGGACACATTTCGATTCGCTATGGTGCGCGCGGGCCGAATTCGGCGACGGCCACGGCGTGCTCCGCTTCCGCTCATGCCATCGGCGACTCCTTCAAGATTATCGAGCGCGGTGCGGCGGAGATGATGATCTGTGGCGGGACGGAAGCGACCATCACGCCCATGGGCGTGGGCGGCTTCGCGGCGATGAGGGCGCTTTCCACGCGCAACGATGATCCGGCCCACGCCAGCCGTCCGTTTGATGCGCACCGCGATGGCTTTGTGGTGGGCGAAGGTGCGGGGATTGTCATCCTGGAATCGTTCGAGCATGCCCAGAAGCGCGGCGCGAACATCCTTGCCGAAATCGTGGGTTACGGGATGTCCGGAGATGCCTATCACATCACGCAACCGGCGGAGAACGGCGACGGCGCCTATCGCGTGATGAAAGCAGCGATGAAGGACGCCAAGATCACGCCGGAACAAATTGACTATGTGAACGCGCATGGAACGTCGACGCCGCTCGGCGACGCCATTGAGACCCGCGCGCTGAAGAGGGTTTTCGGCGAGCAGGCCAAAAAAGTGCCCATCAGCTCGACCAAATCGATGACCGGACATTTGCTGGGTGGCGCGGGCGGATTGGAAGCCGGCATCAGCGTGCTGGTGCTGCGGGACCAGATTTTGCCGCCGACGATCAATCAGGAAACGCCCGATCCGGAGTGCGACCTGGATTATGTGCCGAACGTAGCGCGCAAGGCGCACGTGGAATACGCGCTGTCGAATTCGTTCGGATTTGGCGGGACGAATGCCGCGCTGATTTTCAAGCGCTGGCCGGGGAAGTAGAGCGGTTTTCCGCGCGGTAGGTTTCTGCTGTCGTTCCGGGGCGAACTGGTGAGGTTCGCCGATCGAAGGTTCCGGCCTTGCCGGAAAGAGTCTCAACGTCGTGAACCACCCGGGCGAATTGTAGGCTGAGATCCTTCGCTTCGCTCAGGATGACAAGCACTAAAAAAAGGCGCTGGGCAAAGGAGCCACATTACGCAGGCAGATAGACGCCGGCCAGAGGCCGGCGCTGCGAAGTCAGAAGGAAGAATCCCGTGAAAATCATCGTGTGCATCAAGCAGGTTCCGGCGAAGGATGCGCCGTTGGCGATTGCCGGGAACTGGATCAAGGAGTCGGACATCGGCTTCGAGATGAACGAGCCAGACAGTTACGCGCTGGAAGAGGCGCTGCGGCTGAAGGAAAAGCACGGTGGGGAAGTGATCGTACTCTCGATGGGGCCGGAGCGCGTGAAGCAGACCATCAAGGAAGCGCTGGCGAAGGGCGCCGACCGCGCGATTCACATTGCGGATGACCATTTCGCGCAGCTCGATCCGCTGGGCTCGGCGAAGGCGCTGGCGGCGGCGATTCACAAGGAGAACGCGTACCTAGTGTTGACGGGATTGCAGAGCGACGATCACGGTTTCGGACAGACGGGTGTGTTGCTGGCGGGATTGCTGGATTTGCCGCACGCCACGCTCATCATGGCGATTGAAATCGCGGACGGAAAGTTGAAACTGAAGCGCGAGCTGGAAGCGGGCTGGTTTCAGCACATCGAGTGTCCACTGCCGGCGGTACTATCGATTCAGTCGGGGATTAACAAGGTACGCTATGCCACGCTGAAGGGCATCATGGCGGCGAAGAAAAAGGAGCTTGCCACGGTTACGCGGGAGTCGTTGGGCGTGTCGTCCGAGCCAACGCAGAAGATCGATAAGATTTACGTCCCGACGAAGACCAAACAGACGGAGTTTTTGACGGGGACGCCGAAGGAAGTGGCCGCGAAGCTGGTGGAAAAATTGAAGTTCGAAGCGCGGGTGATTTAGCCATGAAGATTTTCGTTGTCACCGAGCTGCGGCAGGGGAAGTGGAACAACGCGAGCTTTGAGACGCTGGCGGCGGCGCAGCAGATTGCGGCGCAGACGTCGAGCACGGTAAGCGCGCTGGTGATTGGCAAGGGCGTGGCGGGGTTTGCGGACGAGCTGGCGGAGAAGAACGTCGCGGAAGTTTTGAGCGTCGAGCACGATTTGCTGGAGGCGTACACACCGGATGGTTTTTGCGTGGCGCTGAAGCAGGTCATCGAGCAGGCCAAACCGGATTTGGTTTTATTCCCGCACACGTATCAGGTGCGCGATTTTGCGCCCAAGCTGGCGGCGATGCTTGGCAAAGGGATGATCGGCGATTGCATCGGCTATCGGAACGAAGGCGGGAAGCTGGTGTTCGTGCGCCAGATGTTTCAGGGAAAGACGGCCGCGGACGTGACGTTTGCAGGCGCGGCGCCGTGGTTTGCGTCGTTTCAATCGGGAGCGTTTCGCGCGGATTCGCTGGCGGCGCATCCTTCCGGGAAAGCTCCGGTGCATGCCGCGGCGATTACGCTGAGCGCTTCGCAGATTCGCACCAAGCCGCTGGAATTGTTCAAGGAAGCGAAGTCGGCGGTGGACCTGACGCAAGCGCCGATCATTGTCTCCATCGGACGCGGCATCAAGGCGCCGGAAAATATTCCCCAAGCGGAGGCGCTGGCCAAAGCTATCGGCGGCGAGATCGCCGCGTCGCGGCCGATCTGCGATGAAGGCTGGCTGCCGATGGAGCGCCAAATCGGCAGCTCGGGGCAAACAGTCGCGCCGAAGCTGTATCTGGCGCTGGGCATCAGCGGAGCGATTCAGCACGTCGTGGGCATGAAAGGCGCGCGCACCATCGTGGCCATCAACAAGGATGCGAACGCCCCGATTTTCGAGATCGCGGATTACGGCGTGGTGGGAGATATTTTCGAGATTATGCCCGCGCTGACGGAAGCACTGGAAAAAGCCAAATCGGCATAGTTTTTTCTTCAAACGCGTATTCAGCGTATAATTTTTCCTGACGCTGTGAATTTCGAAGACTACAAAATAATACTTTACCCGCAGCAGGATGGTTCCTGGGTGGCTGAGATCCCAGGTCTTCCAGCATGCTACGCTCTTGCCGAAACGAGGGAGCTTGCGCTCACTGGATTGAAGCAAGTCTTCGCAATGATCGGGCTTGAATATCGTGAAAAAGGTCTTGATTTGCCTGCTGATACGACCGAGATCGTAAATGCCTAGCGCAAGAACATCACTGTTTGGCTCCGCAATTTTGTCGAAGGTAGATTTATGACCGTTCAAAGAGAACAACTGGAAGCGGGTGTACTGATTGTGGGCGCGGGGCCGGCGGGGCTTTCGTGCGCGCTGCATCTGGCCAATCTCATCAAGAAGCACAATGCGGCGGGCGGGAAGCCGGAACTGTCCGCGGAAAATATTTATGTTCTGGAGAAGGGGCGCGAGATTGGGGCGCACCAGCTTTCCGGCGCGATCATGAATCCTAAGGCTCTGGCGGAACTCGTTCCCGATTTTGAAAAGTCCGCGCCGCTGGATACGCCCGTCACCGATTCCGCTGCGCTGTTGTTCACGAAAAACTCCTCGTTCCGTTTTCCCATCACTCCGCCGCCGTTTCAGAACAAAGGGAACTACGTCGTCTCGCTCAACAAGATCGTGAAATGGCTTGGTGGGTTAGTGGAAGCCGCGGGCGTGAATGTATTCAAAGAGTTTGGCGGCAGAGAGCTGATCTACGAGCGCGAAGGCATCGGCGGCGTGATTACCGAAGACAAAGGCGTCGATAAAAACGGAAAGCCTAAGGCCAACTACACGCCGGGGTACGAACTGCGCGCGAAAGTGACGGTGCTGGCGGAAGGCACGCGCGGATCGTTGACGAAAAAACTTGTCGCCGCGAAGAAGCTCGACAACATCAATCCGCAAAGTTACGGCATCGGGATCAAGGAATTGTGGGACGTGCAGCCAGGGCGGATCGCGCCGGGATACGTCGCGCACACGCTGGGGTGGCCGGTTCCGACGGACATGTACGGCGGCGGATGGATTTACGGGCTTTCGAATAACCGGCTGTCGATCGGTTTGGTGCTGGCGCTGGAGTACGCGAATCCGCAATTCGATGCGCATGAAGCTTTCCAGAAGTGGAAGACGCATCCGTTTCTAAAAAAGATTCTCGATGGCGGCAAGTTGGTGAGGTATGGCGCGAAATCGCTGCCTTACGGCGGATGGTACGCGATGCCGCGGACGTACGTGGATGGCGGGCTGATCATCGGGGATTCCGCGAGCTTTCTGGATTCGCAGCGGCTCAAGGGCATCCACATGGCGATGAAGAGCGGCATGCTGGCGGCGGAGACGATTTTCGATGCGCTGAAGGCGGGGGACACTTCAGCGAAGATGCTGAGCGCATTTCCGAAGAAGGTTGATGAGAGCTACATCAAGAAAGAGTTGCGGCTGGTCCGGAATTTCCACCAGTCGTTTCAGCATGGCATGCTTGCCGGATTCTTTCACGCGGGATTGCAGTTCATTACCGGCGGACGCGGGCTGATCGATCCCATGCGCTGCCATGCGGGACATGAGGCGTACGCGAAGATCGATGGCCGCGCGGCGCCGGAACGGTTCAAGGGCGATGGCAAGCTGACGTTCGACCGGCTGACGGACGTATACCACTCGGGTACGCGGCACGAGGAGGATCAGCCGTGCCATCTGGTGGTGGCGGACACGAATATTTGCTCGACGAAGTGCGTGGTGGAATACGGCAATCCGTGCCAGTACTTTTGCCCGGCAGCGGTTTATGAAATGGTGAAAGAAAAAGATGGCCTAAAGCTGAAGATCAATGCGGCGAATTGCGTGCACTGCAAAACCTGCGACATCGCGGATCCTTACCAGATTATCGATTGGGTGGTGCCGGAGGGCGGCGGCGGGCCGAATTACGAAGGGATGTAGCATTTGCGATTCCCAGCGAAGCAGTTGTGACGGAATGAATCGAAGCGGGCTCCGACTGCGTCGGAGCCCGACTTGTTTAGGGTTTCGATACGCTCGAGTGTGCGGTGAACCTGCCGCGAGGTGCGAGCGTTAACTGGAAGACCAGAGTTTACGGATGAAATTCTTCACGCGATCGACGAAGCCATCGCTACGAGGCAGTGTCGATTTTGCCGGGACGTGAACAGCAGGCGCTTGTGGAAGCGGAGGCGGCGGCGCGGCTGAGGCAATGGTTACGCCTTCGACGCGGCCTTGGAAAATCAGTGTGGGGTGCACGCGGACGCGGCGGACCAAGACGATGAGCTTGGGGTCAAACGCGGGCTGGACTTTGGAGTGGGGATCGTAGGTAAGCGGAGGCATATCAACCTGATAGATGGGTTCCTCATGGGCGGTGGGTTTTTCAGCGGAGGCCATGGGGGGATCGGGCTGGGCGTCTAACTGTATGTTGCGCACTTCTTCGGAAGTGGCGAGGCGGCTGACCTCGGGAGGCGGAGGCGCTGATGCGCTCTGCAATTCGCACGCGCACTGGCCGGCGCTGGTGCGCAAGGTATCCAGTTGGCCGTTGGCGAGCAGGACGTCGCCGCTTTGGGGGACGATGAGGCTCTGACCGGTGAGTTGCTGTTCGAGGCGGACGGCGCCGCGGTTGGCGCGGATGCACAGTTCGCCAGCGGCGTCGAAGCCGGCGAGAAGATCCTGCGGATCGTCGCCGATGGCGATGGACTGCGCTTGAACTTGCGGAGTGTAAACGGTGAGCGCGGGCTCGCGCTCGATATAAGCATGGATGGTGCCGGTATCGAGGGCGACGGTGAGTGCGGCGCCAGACTTGAGCACGGAAAGATGAGCCGGGCCGCAGATGGTGATTTGGCCGCCTTCGACGAGGACGATGCGCGCGGTGCCGGACTTGACGCGGATGTCGCTGCCGCTGCGTAGAACGGTTTTCACCTGGCCATGCACGACTTCGACGCTCATGGGGCCGGAGACGGCGATGTCGTCACCCTCGATGGCGCCGACGGTATCCGCCTGCGAAGGTTCATCGGGGCGCGCCGCAGCGAGCAGGAGAGACGCGCCGAGGAATAAAACCATGGCGGCTGCAACGGTGCGGAAGGCCGGGAGCGGCAGAAACGATGTGCGGCGGTACGTCATGCTGGTCTCTCGTCAGGGCGAACTAAGCGGCGCCCGTTGACCGTAAGATGCCTCCGGATGGCGAAACGTGGGGCGGGCCGCCACGAAATCCCAAGCCAGCCGCCCACTCGAAATACGAAGCTCCTCTATACTATACGTCGGCTGCTTCACAGCCGAACATGAAGTAAACAATGATTGACGATGACGATACACGACACAGCCACGGGTCCATCGAATCAGCAAGGGCCGAATCAGCAGGGGCCTGAACCCCTCAGCGTTCACTACGATACGCGGCTGCCGGATTTGCCGTGGTCGCGCCGGATGCAGATTCCGATCATTGCTGCGGCGGTGTACAGCGTAATTCGCACGCTGGGGCCGACGCTGCGCTACGAAGTGCTGGGCTGGCAGCATGCCGAGCGCGTGTACGCGGCGAAGAAGCAATGCATCTGGGCGTTCTGGCACCGGGTGATTATTCCGGTGGCGTGGTGGGGGCGGAATCGCGGCGTGGTGGTGATGAACACCACGGCGTTTGATGGGCAGTGGACGCGCAAAGTGATCGAGTGGCTGGGGTTCGGAACGGCGCAGGGCAGTTCCTCGCGCGGAGGATTGCGCGGGCTGGCGGTGATGGCGCGGCGGCTGGGCGAAGGATTGGACTGCGCGTTCACGATTGATGGGCCGCGCGGGCCGCGCTACGTGGCGAAGCCGGGGCCGGTAATGCTGGCGCGGAAAACGGGCTGCCCGATTCTGGTGTTTCACATTGGCGTGGAGCGAGGGAAAACTTTCGAGAAGACCTGGGATCATTTCCTGTTGCCAAAGCCCTTTTCGCGCACGGTGATGCTGTTCGCACCGCCAATTTACGTGCCGACGGATGCCAGCAGCGAGGTGATGGAGGCGAAGCACGCGGATATGCAGCGCGAACTGGAGCGTGTTCGCGATGCCGCTGAAAATTGGTTTTCTTTGAACGATGCGGAGCGGGAGAAGCATCGAGAAGAATTCCGTCGGTAAGTCAAACGCAAATTCAAACAATGGATAAAACAGGGGCGCAGCATGCCGCGCCCTCACAGGCAGGCCGGATTTCGTTTTAGTCGCCGGGTCGTTCGCCGAGCTTGACGGTAACGTCCATCTTCTTGCCGCCGCGATAGACGGTGACACTGATGGTATCACCGGGGTGCTTGTGGTTCAGGACCAGGCTGACGTCAAGTTGACTGGCGACTTTCTGGCCATCCATGGCGATGATTACGTCGCCGCCGATGGCAAACTTGCGCATCCCCGCTTGCACGATACGGTCGCCTCCATGGATTCCCGCGGCAGCCGCGGGGCCGCCACGGGTTACGGTTTCCACTAGCAAGCCCTCTTGTACCGGCAAGTCCAGCGCACTAGCGAGATAGCCGCCGACAGGAAGCGTCTCCACGCCGAGGTAAGCTCGGTGGACGCGCCCATCGGTTATGAGGTCGTGCGCGATTTCCTTGGCGGTGTTGATGGGGATGGCGAAGCCGATGCCTGCCGCCGTCCCACTCGGCGTGTAAATGGCGGAGTTGATGCCGATCACTTCTCCGTGCGTGTTGATGAGCGGACCGCCCGAATTGCCGCGGTTGATCGAAGCGTCCGTCTGGATAGCTTCGTCGATGAAGGTGGTCTGACTGGTTTGCACGGTGCGGCCCAGGGCGCTCACCACGCCGGTGGTAAGTGTGGACTGGAAGCCGAAGGGATTGCCAATGGCGAGAACTTTCTGTCCGACCTGGAGCACGCTGGAATCGCCGAGCGGAAGCGCGATGAGCTTCTTGTCCTTGGGCTCGATCTTGATGAGGGCCACATCATTGCGCTGGTCCGCACCGATGTATTTGGCGGAATAGCGGGACTGGTCACCGAGCACCACTTCGATGGATTGTGCTTCCTTGACGACATGGAAATTCGTGAGGATGTAGCCTCGCGGATCGATGACAAAACCCGAGCCCGCGCCTTCGACGGGAACGGGATCCATGAAGAAATCGTATTCGGTGGCTTTGGTGAGGATATTGGCGACGGCGGGCGAAGCCTGGCGGTAAATGCGCACGTTCAGTGCTTCTTCGCCGGTGAGACCAGCGTCGCGCGCGGCGGCGTTGCTGGCGGAGCCAGCGGAGGCTCCGCCAAGAGGAACGGCTTCGACTTTCGTTGGCTGGCCCCAGCGAGCGCCGGCCCAGTAGGCTCCGAGTAGGAACATCAGGGCGGCGAGGATGATGCGGGCGTGTTTAGATGAGTTTCGTGCGGTCATTCGGTTAATCCTTCCTAATCTGTTCTGACAATAGCATAAGAAAAATCCTTTCTGATACATGAAGGGGCAACCTGCAAGGGCGCAGCATTCCTTCGCTTTCGCTCAGGATAAAGCTGCGCCCCTACGTTCTGGAGTGCCTACTTGCCGGTCGGAGCATGCCGCAATCTTGCGGCCAGGGCCTCCACCTGCGCGCGGGTTTGCTCGAGGGAGCCAGAACCGTCGATGGCTTCGGTGGCGTGGCGGAGTTTTTCCGCCACGGGAAGTTGCGAGGCGATGCGGCGGCGGGCCTCGTCATCACTGAGGCCGCGTGCCAGGAGGCGCTCGAGCTGCTGCTCCGGAGTACACCAGGCGACGACGAGGCCGTCAAGTTTCTTGTGGTAGCCGGCCTCGACGAGAAGGGCAGCCTCGACAAAAGCGGCGTCGCGGACACCATTGCGCTGCCACTCCGCGAATTGGCGGAAGATGGCTTCTGCGACGCGCGGGTGCACGATGGCGTTGAGGCGGTCGAGTTGGGCGCGATCGGCAAAGACGATGGCGCCTAGTTTGGCGCGGTCGATGCCGCCGTCTGGGGCCGTGATGCTGGGGCCGAATTCGCGCACCACGTGTTCATAAGCTGCCTGTCCGGGTTCGATCAGCTTGTGCGCGAGGGAATCGGCGTCAAGAACGGCGAACCCCAGTTCGCGGAGCATGGCGGCAACGGCGCTCTTGCCGCTGGCGATTCCGCCGGTAAGGCCAAGTCGGAGCATCGATGCAGATTACCGCACGCTGGCCGACGAATGCGTAGCGGATTGTTTCGCGGAAGCGCGGCGAAGGCGCGCGGCCTTGACGGTATTGCTCATGAGCATGGTGATGGTCATGGGACCGACGCCGCCGGGAACGGGCGTGAGCGCGCCGGCAGTGTGGACGGCGTCGGGATGGACGTCGCCGACGAGGGCGTTGCCTTTAGCGCGGAATTTTTCGAGGCGTTCGGGGAAATTGCGGAAGAGGCGAGCAGCTTCGTTCGCGTCGGTAACGCGATTGGTGCCCACGTCGATGACGGCGGCGCCGGGACGGACCCAGTCGGCTTGAACGAATCCGGCCTTGCCCATGGCGGCGACAACGATGTCGGCGCGGCGGAGGATCTCGGGCAGATCGCGTGTTTTGGAATGGCAGATGGTGACGGTGGCGTTGGCGTGCATGAGGAGGAGGGCCATGGGCTTGCCGACAATGTCGCTGCGGCCCAGGACCACGGCATTCGCGCCTTCGATTTTGATGTCGTTGCGGCGAAGGATTTCCATGCAGCCCGCGGGAGTGCAGGCGACCAGGCCGGGGCGTCCGCTGACGAGGCGGCCCAAGTTGACAGGGTGGAAGCCGTCCACGTCCTTGGCGGGATCGACAGCTTCGAGAATGCGCTTGGTGTCGATCTGCGAAGGGAGCGGAAGCTGGATCAGGATGCCGTCCACCTCGTTGTCGCGATTCAGATCCTCGACCAGGCTGAGCATATCGAGAGTGGTGACCGTGGCGGGCGGGGTGAGCAGCCCGCTGCCCATGCCCAGTTGTTCGCAAGCGGCGATCTTGCTTTTGACGTAAAGCTGAGAGGCGGGATTTTCGCCGGCGAGGACGGCGGCCAGCCCGGGGCGAACACCCATGGCCGTAAGCAGGGAGATTTCGTCCTTCAGCTCGGCGAAAATCTGGTCGCGGATTTTGAGGCCGTCGAGAATGCGTGCGGTCATGCGTTGCTCGCTTTCTTG
>JAYVMO010000239.1:0-4439 GCA_043758915.1 Acidobacteriota bacterium
GCGGATCACGGCTGCGACCCGGATCACCGCTGGCCGACGACGGATCATTCGCGGGAATATGTGCCGATTCTGGCGTATTCGCCGGGGAGTGGTACGGGAGTGAGTCTGGGCGTGCGGGAGACGCTGGCGGACATGGGGCAGACGGTTGCGGAGAATTTTGGGGGGAAGATCCTGCACGGGAAGAGTTTTCTTTCCGAACTGAGGGGGCCGGGGCTGCGATCTGCATAGAAGGATCGAACACAGATATCGCAGAGAGCACGGACACCACGCAAAAAGCGGAGGTGGAAAACGAGTTGCGAGTTGGTGCCGGGTCTGGGCGGTAGGTCAAAGAAAGCGGAAGCTGGGTTTCCACACTCCAAATTTATTGACCGGAGGAGGTGGCGGCGGAAGGCGTGCGCGGGGCGTAGTAGCCGTTGCGGGTGCGGGCGACGAGTTTGCCACGGCCGCGGGGCGGGAGGACTTCGACCTGAACGGTGCGGAAGGTGCCGTCGCGCTTGGTGTTGGTGGGATAGTAGGCCAGGGTGTACTGGTTGCGAATGTCGTGAGCCACTTGTTCGCAGATGTTGTGGACGTCTTCGACGTTTTCCGGGAAGTACGAAAGGCCGCCGGAGGCCTTGGCGATGTCTTCGAGAGCCTTTTTTGCGTGCTTGGCGCTTTTCTTGCTTTCCTGGCTGAGCAAGCCGATGGTGTAGATCACCGTATCGGTCTTCTGAATTTCGCGGATGGTTTTTTCGAGTGAATAGTGGCTGGTGTTGTCTTCGCCGTCGGTGACGATGAGCAGGACGCGTTTGTCCTTGGAAGCTTTTTTGAGGTGGTCGAGCGAGCCAATGATGGCGTCGTAAAGAGCGGTGCTGCCGCGGGAGTCGATGCGCTCGAGGGCTTCTTTCAGCTCGGGAATGCTGTTGGTGAAATCCTTGTCGAGGTCGAGATAGAAATCGTCGTTGAAGTTCACGACGAAGGCTTCGTCCTGTTTGTTGCTGGCTTCGACGAGCGTGATGGCGGCTTCATTGACGCGTGGGCGCTTGTCGCGCATGCTGCCGCTGTTATCAATGACCAGGCCCATGCTGACGGGCACGTCTTCGCGCTTAAAAATCGCAAGCTTTTGCTCGGCCTTGTCTTCCAGCACGCGGAAGTTCTCTTGCTTTAGTCCATCGGCGAAGCGCCCGCGATCATCAAGGACGGTGGTGTGCAGGACGACAAGGTTAACGTCCACCTTGATGGTGCTGCCCTGTTTGCCGGCATTGGGATCCTGGCCAGGCGGCAAGGGCTGCGAATTGGGGACGGGGATTTGCGCGGAGGCGGTCCAGAGAGCGAGGCTGGAAATCAGCAAGGCAACAGCAAGGAAGCGCAGCAAGAAGGCGGTGAAAAGTTCAGTGACTGGGGGCGTAGTAACCCGTCTTGGCGTAGACGCTGAGAGGCGGGAGGCCCTTGGGGGCGCGGAGCTTGATTTTGACTTTGCGCCAGCGCGCATCGTGGACTTTATTGCTTGGCCTGTATCCGAGGACATATTGATTGCGCAGCTCCATGCCGATCTTAGAAGCAATGTCGGGCAGTTCATCGAGTTTTTCAACGGCGAAAACACGGCCGCCGGTCATTTCCGTAATCTCGGAAAGCAGCGACGGACCGTTAAGCTCTTCCGGAGTACGATTGCGATCCGCCAGCGGGTCAAAGATGCCGATGGCATAGAGCTGAGTATCCGCTTCCTTCACCAGCCGCTTGATATCGCTTTCGTTGTAGCGACTATGATTATCTCCCCCATCGGATAGGATGAGCAAGGCGCGCTTGGCGTTATGTGCACCCCTCATCTGGCTGAGGCCGAGGTAGATGGCGTCAAGCAGGGCGGTGCGGCCCTTGGGAACGGTGAGCATCATGCGGCTCTGGAGATCCTCGACGCTGTTGGTGAAGGCGCTGGTGAGCTCGGCGCGCTCGTTGAAGCTGACGAGGAAAAATTCGTCCTGGGGATTGGCGGTCTTGAAGAATTGCACGGCAGCTTCGCGGGCTTTGGCAACTTTATTGGCCATGCTGCCGCTGAAATCGAAAATCACACCGATGGATATAGGCACGTCTTCGGAGGAGAAGTTGACGACTTCCTGCTCGACATTGTCTTCGTAGACGCGGAAGTTGTCGGGATCGAGACCAGTGACGAGGCGATTGTAGGGGTCGGTGACGGTCACGTTGATGAGCGCGAGCTCCACATCCATGTGCAAGACTTGGCCGGGTTTGATGGGCTGACCGGGAGTGTCTTTGCGGGCGTCGTCTTTGGGCTTTTCGCGGGAGGCGGCAAGAGTGGGAGTAGCTTGAGAATTGGCTTGAGGATCTGCTTGTGGGGAGGCCAAGAGAGAGGATTGAAGCAAAGCTAGAGAAGCGAACAACAGGATAGCGAATGAAATTAGAAGGACGCGAAACTCATGCCTCTCGCGTTTCACGGCACCTCCAACGTCCCGAATCGCCGGGACAGCCGCATGGTCCAGCACTGAAAAAGATTCTATCACTGGGCAAGCTGAAGACAAGAACAATTGCGGCCCAGTCAAACGTACCAGTTGCTGTGGTACCGAAGGCAGGACGAACGTGTGGTAGAGTCGCCGCACAGCCATGATGTCTTCATAGGCTAGACTTCCGGAGAGGCGAAAAGATTCCCGGAGATTGGAGAAATCCAAGAAATGAGCGCGGTGAAAGTCGTGGTCGTCATTCCGGCGCGGTACGGATCGACGCGGCTGCCGGGAAAGCCGCTGGTTTTGCTGGCGGGCAAACCGATGATTCAGCGGGTGTACGAACGCGCGAAGATGGCGCGGCGGGCCGACCGGGTGATTGTGGCCACCGACGATGAACGCATCGTGAAAGCGGTGGAGGGCTTTGGAGGCGAAGCGCGAATGACGCGCACGGACCACCGCACAGGGACGGAGCGGGTGGCGGAGGTAGCCGCCCACGTGGAAGGGGCGGTGTTCGTGAACGTGCAGGGGGATGAGCCGCTGCTGGATCCGCTGGCGGTGGATACGGCGGTGAATGCGCTGCTGGAGGAGCCGGCGGCGCAGGTGGCGACGGTAGCTACGCCGGTGAAATCGTCGGCGGACATTATGGATCCGAACGTGGTGAAGACGGTGCTGGATTTCGATGGGAACGCAATGTATTTTTCGCGCGCTCCGATTCCCTGGGTGCGCGATGCGGCGAGCAAGATACATGTGCGGCATCTGAAGCATCTGGGGCTGTACGTGTTTCAGCGCGATGCCCTGCTGGAATATCCGACGCTGCCGCAGGGTGAGCTGGAACGGATCGAGCAACTGGAGCAATTGCGCTGGTTGGAGAATGGTTGGAAGATTCGCGTGGCGGAAGTGGAACATGATTCCGTGAGCGTGGACGTGCCGGAAGATGTGGCGCGGTTGGAAAAGCTGCTCCAAGGGCAAGCCTGAGAATTCCTACAGGGTGGTCGGCTAGATGTCATCCCCCCCCTCCCCCCCCGGTTTTTTTGTAAGTGTTGATTCTAAAAGGATTAGCATTCCTGCAAGTTCTTTGTAATCAACACTTCCAGACTGTCTTGTAAGTGTTGATTCTAAAGGACTTAGAATGCACTAAGATGGTGCAAAATATGTTGTTTTGCAGAACTTTAAATGCAGAGAAATTTGATCGCCAGGGGAGCGGCTCACCGCTCAAAAAAAGGCGGCAGCCGGGCTGACGCCTTCAGAGCATAGTGTTACCCAAGCCGTATAGTAATCGAACATTGGGAAAAGGTCAAGGGAAAAGACGTCCGGCGGCAACGTTGGGCCGCTCGAATTCTCGATTTCCCACCGTCAAGGTTGTCGCACGACCGAGCCTGCTATAACGCTGACACGGCCCGTTTCCGCACCGATCAGAAAAACCTTGTTGGAGTCAACGGCGTAGGCCGTGAAGTTGAAGGTCATGGGCGTCGAGAACGAAGTGGTGACGGTTAATGTGTTTGGACCAGTGCCCGGGGCAGTGATGGTGAGCGGGCCGGCAAAAGGAATATTGAAGAACTGCTGGTTGAGCGCAAACTGGTTGAAGTCCATGGCGCCGCTGGCGTTGTTTCCGGAGGCGGAGGTCAGGTTTAGATGGCCGACGAAGTCTTCTTCGTCAGAGCTTACGCCGCTCCAGACGAAGGCGAAGTCTCCCGCTAGCGAGGCGGGGGTGATGGGGCCGGGAGTCTGGGCCAGAAAAGAGCCGTCGCTGGTGATATTGGAGTCGGTTTCCTGGAAAACGGCTTGGGTTGGCGAGATCAGATAGAAAATGAAGGAGAACGTTCCCACTTTTGTATCCGTCCAGGTTGCCGTGCCACCGCCGAGTCCATTGCCATCCACGGTATAGGTTCCGGTGACCGTACCGCCGGTGGAAGGCAGGAGCGTCAGGAATCCGCCGTTGTTCTCATCGAGAAATACGAACGTTAGGTTGCCCAGGCCATCCGCAGTGAAACGCCCGGCAGTGGCGAT
>JAYVMO010000240.1:0-8287 GCA_043758915.1 Acidobacteriota bacterium
TCTTTCCGAAGCCCAGGTCGAGGAATTGTTCAAGCGCACGGAAAAGGAAGAAGGCTACGAACTGAGTGTTGACCTGCCGAATCAAACCGTCAGCGACAAACACGGCCTGAGCTATAAATTTGAAATCGCGCCCTCGCGAAAGGAAGTTCTGCTGCAGGGCCTCGATGACATCGGCACCACTCTGCAACACGCCGCTGCCATCGACACCTACGAAAAAGCCCACGCCGCCACCGCTACCATGTTCGAAGCCGTCGACGTCAAGAACTACTCCAACGGCCGCTGAAGTCTTCTCCCCCGTAGGGGCACGATATATCGTGCCCCTACGGTTGCCAATGTGCCAAAGCCCCGTCAGGGACGCCCCTACGTCAATCCCGCCACCACGGTTGAAAATAAATGCGCCCCTCGTAAATCGGCTCCGGCGCTTCCGGCGCCGCCGGCGGACCAAGCAACTCCGCAATCAGAATCCCCGCGAATACGAATACCGCGCCAAGCATCGCTCGCCCATTCAGCCGTTCCCGCAGCACGATATACGACGCAACGACCACGATCACCGGTTCCAAGGTAAACAGAATCGCCGCATGACTCGGCGTGGTGTACTGCTGGGCCCACAATTGGATGGAAAAGGCCACCGCCGTCGCGAACACCGCGCAGATTCCGATTCCCAGCAGCAACTCCCATCGCCAGGTGAACCGCGCCGTCTGCCATCCCATCAGCGACGACACTCCTGTGGACACCCACGCCAGCCCCCCGCAGGCCACCACCTGGAGCACACTCAGCGCCGCCACCGAATGTTTTCGCGTGTACTCCCCCACGAGAATGATGTGTGCCGCATACAGCCCCGCCGCCACGAACGTCAGCAGATCGCCGCGGTTAAGATGCGATACGCCTTCCGCTGGCACCGTTAAAAAGTACAATCCGACCATCGCCGCGCCCGCGCCGCCGTACACCCAAGCGGTGAGCCGCTTGCCCCAGAACAGCCCCAGAAGGAGCGGCACCATCACTACGCTGGAGCCGGTAACAAATCCGGACTTGACGGCCGTGGTGTACTGCAGCCCGGCGGTCTGAAAAGCGTAGCCGCCAAACATGAACAGCCCCAGCGCGGCGCCCGCAAATAATTCGGCACGCTGGAGATTTCTCAGCGCGCGCGGACGAAACGCGGCCATCAACAGGCCCGCAATGGAGAATCGCACGGCCAGAAACACAAACACGGAAGCGTGATCCAGCGCATTCTTCACCACGACAAACGTCAAGCCCCAGAGAAGTGTGCAAAGGCCGAGCGCAAGGTCGGCGCGAACGCGTCTGGAATTTTCGGCGGAAGACAAGCGCTCCTCCAAAATTGCAGTGAGCTTATCCGCGGAAGCCATCGAACACAACGGCGGCAATGGTCTTTCTCAAATTGTTTTGCGATGCTTAACGGGGACGTTGCAATCGTTTACACGCCGAGTAGAATGACAACGATGCAATCCTTGCGATTCACGCCGCAAAGACCGCCTCATCGGGCTGCTCATCCTGGAAAAGCCGCAGTGCGAGGATGAGTTATCACCTGACGCCGGGCCAGAACTACGACGGTGAGATTCTTCTATTCAGTTTTTCTGATAAACGGTGTGTCCGCCCACCACCGTGCGCAGGACGGTAGTTTTGGTGTACTGCGGCGCGGGAATCTTAGTCAGATCATCGGAAAGCACGATGAAATCGGCATATTCCCCGGGTTTCAGCTCGCCCTTCTTCCCTTCCGAGAATTCGGCGTAGGCCGATCCGGACGTGTACGCGCGGATGCAATCTTCCAGTGAAATTTTTTCCTGGGGCTGCCAGCCGCCTGCGGGGCCGCCGTCCGGCAATTCACGGGTCACACAAGCGTACAACCCGCGCATGGGATTGATGGGCTCCACGTCGTAATCGGTCCCGAACGCCAGCCGCACACCGTTTTTCAGCATGGTGCCCCAGGCATACGCGCCCTTGGCACGTTCGGGTCCGACGCGCTGCTCGGCCCATCGCATGTCGGTGGTTTCATGCGAAGGCTGCATCGAAGCAATCACCTTCAGTTTAGCGAAGCGCGGCAAATCTTCCGGAGCCACGATCTGGGCGTGCTCGATGCGATCTCGCCGGTCCTTGGGGCCATTGGCCTTGGCCACCGCCTCGAACACATCCAGAGCCACTCGATTGGCCTTGTCGCCGATGGCGTGAAACGCGATCTGGTATCCGGCTTTGTCGCGCTCGATGGCCAGCGCCTTCAACTTCTCAGGCTCCATGGTCATGATGCCACTCACACTCGGGGCATCCGAATACGGCGCGAGCATGGCCGCGGTTCGCGAACCGAGCGCCCCGTCCGTCACCATTTTCAGTGCGCCCGTTCTCAACCACGGGTCCGTGGTCCCGCCTGCGGCGCGCATATCTTCCAACTCGCTCATCAAAGCGGGAAACGGCAGCCACTCTGTTATGCGTACGGTGAGCTTGCCTTCGGCCTTCAACTGCTGATAAACGACAAAATCTTCCCACGCCGAATTGTCCTGGATGGAAGTGACGCCGTTCTTGGCAACGTCCGCGAGCGCCAGTTCGATCCCCCGGCGACGCTGCTCGTCGCTGGGATCGGGAATTTGTGCTTCCACCAATTGCATGGCTGCGCCTTCTTTTAGCATTCCAGTGGGTTCGCCCGCAGCGTCGTGCTCGATTTCGCCACCCGCGGGATTCGGCGTGTCCCGGGTGATTTTGGCAAGTTGCAGCGCCAGTGAGTTCGCGACGGCCACGTGCCCGGAAATATGCGTCAACATTACCGGATTCTTCGGCGCTACCGCGTCCAGTTGCTGGCGATTCGGAAACGTTTTTTCCGGCCACAGAGTGTGGTCCCAGCCGCTACCGGTGATCCACTCCCCTTCTTTGTGCTGTGCCACCGCTGCGCCGAGGCGCTTCTGCAACTCGGCAATGGAAGCCGCGCCGTTCAATTGCACGGCGAGCATGTCTCTGCCCGCGCTGCCCAGGTGCACGTGCGCGTCGTTAAAGCCGGGCAGGACGAAATGCCCTTTGAGCTGCACAATATCCGCGCCGTCTTGGCCTCCGCCACATTCCAGCATGATCATTGCGATCGAGCCCACGCAGCGAATCTTGCCTTCCCGCACGGCCATGGCGGAGGCCCAGGGATGCTCCGGATCATTCGTGTAGATTCGGCCATGCAGATAATACGTTGTACGCGGCGCGCCCTGGGCGGAGGACGCTGGGACGTGGAGTCCAGCCGCAAGCGTCAAGCCCAGCGCTGCAACGCGCACGCAGAACGGCAGGAATCGTCTCATCGTTGGCCTCATCGGGTCTTCTCCTGCGCCACGCCGGAAACACCCAGCAGTGTCAGCAACACGCGTTGCAATCCGATTTCGCGGCCTGCTGGTTCATACCACTCCTGCAGCGAATGCGCACCGCCTCCGTGGCCGCCGGCGCCGATCGAGATGGCGTCAATGCCCACCGACAAGGGAATGTTCGCATCCGTCGAGGAGCGTTCCACGCGCGACTGGTTGCCGACGGTCACGTCGGCAGCTCGCAGCGCCGCCAGCAACGGCGAATACGGCGCCGACTCGCCGCCGGGACGACTGCCAAGCAGCTCCACCTTCCAATCCAGTTTTCCCTTGGAGCGGTCGCGCGCCGCTTCCATTTCGTCGCGGACGCCAGCGGCGATGCAATCCCGCAGCGCGGATTCCAGACGCACCAGTTCGTCTTCGCTTTCCGAGCGGATGTCCACCTTCAAGCGCGATTCGTAGGGAATGGAATTCACCGAGATTCCGCCCTCGATCTCCCCCAGATTGAACGTCGTCCGCGGAGCAGAAGGAACTTTGGTATTGATGAAGCGCACCGACCCGCGCACTAGCGCGTTGATGGGGTTGGGCATCCCGAAATCGGACCAGCTGTGCCCGCCAGGGCCGGTGATGAGCACCTCCAGCCTGCGCGACGCCAGCGCCTTGCTGGTCACGTGGTCGGTGCCCGAACCATCCAGAGCAATGATCGCCTTCAGCCGGGAGCGGAAGGAATCGACCAGCGCTCGCATCCCGCGCAAGTTCCCTTCCCCTTCTTCGCCGACGTTGGCGACAAACAGAATCGTCCGCTGCGGCTTGATGTTCGCTTCATGCAACGCGCGCGCGATGGCCACCAGCGCCGCAAGCCCGGTCCCGTTGTCCGAAATGCCAGGGGCGCTCAGGCGCTGGGCGTCGCGGCGCACTTTCACGTCCGTGCCGGAAGGAAAGACCGTGTCCAGATGGGCCGACAGCATGACCACTTCTTTTTCGTTGGCGCCGCGAAGTTCGCCGATGACGTTTCCCGTCTTGTCGATATGCACGTTCAGACCAGCCGAGGCCAGCATCGATTTGATGGCCACTGCACGCGGGCCTTCCTGAAAAGGTGGCGCGGGAATTTCCGTGAGCCGCACTTGCTCGTCGTTGATGGCCGTCAGGTGGTGCGCGAACCATTCGAGCGCTGCGCGCACCTGGGCGTTTTCAGGCAGCGGCGAAGAGAACGTCTGGCGGTACAAGTGGGGTGATGCGTAAGAGCGCGCCGGCATAGCCAGAAGAATAACCCAAAGCAGGACGCGTTTCACTGTCCACTTTCGCGAAATCCTGGCTCTCAATTTCGTGCCGCTTCCGTGCAGAGCGCGTGAACCTCGGAATCGCGCAGCACGCGCGCCGACTGCTTGGCAGCCTCGACAATGCGGTTGACGAGAACATCGTCCGCGGGAATGCCGTGACGCTCCAGCCAGAAAAGCACATTGGATTTTCCGCTCATCGGGCCGATTTCAATCACTTGCTGGAGTCCGAAGAGATGCGCGGGAACGCCGCTGTAAACGGCATTGGCCAGCGCGATGTCCTGCATTCGAAACGCTTTGACGAGAGCGGCCGCATGCACTCCGGTGGCAGTGCGAAAAGCGTCGTGGCCGACGACGGGATAGTTCGGAGGAATCGCGGTGTGCGTCGCCTTGGCCACTTTTTCGCAATATTCCTTGAGACGCGAGAGGTCCTGCTCAATCAATCCCATCAAGCGCAGGTTGACCAGCATGAGTTCCATCGCCGTATTGCCTACGCGCTCGCCGAGCGAATTCGCCGCCGCATGCACCTGGTGCGCGCCGGCGGCGACGGCAGCCAGCGAATTAACGATGGCCAGGCCGCGGTCGTTGTGGCCGTGCCAATCGACGCGAATTTTTTCGCCCGATGGTTTCACGACTTCGTCGATCGCGAACTTTACGAGATTGTACGCACCGTTCGGCGTGGCGTGCCCGACCGTATCGCATAGAACAATGGCGCGTGCGCCGCTGCGAATGGCCGTGGAGTACAGCCTCTTCACGGTTTCGGGGTCCGTGCGCATGGTGTCTTCAGTGACGTACATCGACGGCAAGCCGTGATCGACCGCGAACTTCACCGCTTTCTCCGTGGTGCGCTCGAGATGATCGACGGTCCAGTCTTCCACCAGCCGCCGGATCGGGCTCGAGCCAAGGAACGTGGCGGCTTCCAGCGCAAGGCCCACGCGCTGCGAAATCTCCACGATCGGACGGATGTCGTTCTCATGGGTGCGCGCGGCACAGTTGGGCTTGATTTTCATGCGGTTGCTGGCAATTTCGCGTGCCAGCGCTTCCGTGTGCGCCAGCGCGCGAGGGCCAGCGCCGGGAAGCCCGATGTTCACCGCATCGATACCCAAAGACTCCATGAGGTGCAGGATTTCTATTTTTTCTTCGATGGACGGATCGTGGACGGATGGATTTTGCAGCCCGTCGCGGAGCGTTTCGTCATTCAGCAGGATCCGCGTGCCCGGCGCAATCGCCGGCGGCGTGGCGACGTTCCAATCGTAGACCCATTCGTTCTGCTGCATCCCTTGCCTCTCCCGGCCGGTTTACCGCAAGCTTGCTATCATGTTCCGTAGGGGCGGAGCTTGCCTCGCCCGCTGCCGCTACCCTCTTAACTTTGGCGATGTTCTACCGTGTCACGCCATTACCGCGGAAGGAATCGTGCCGATGGGAACGGCCGTGGCAGCCATGAGCCAGATTCTAACCGATTTATGCCCGCCACGCCTCGCATGTTGCGGCGGACAGGTTCCCTACTTGCCTTGCGAGGCTGCGGAACCCAGGAGCGTCACCTTTTTCGTATTGTCGTCGGGAATCCGGTCGATCAGCAGCAAGAACGGGTCAACCCCGGCCTTCTCCGGCAATTCGTCCACGGTGAACGTGCGCTCCGACCGCGTTCCGGTCATGTGTACCCGCTCGCGGTACAGCGTCTTGCCGTACTTTTTGCCCTTTTCGGGCTTCGCAAACGCTCCGATGTCGATCCAATCGTCCACCGGCACTTCGGTCTCGTTGCCCTTGGCGTCGGCTTTGAATTTGTGTGTTTCCACCTGAATGGTCACGTCATACTTCTTGTCGGGACGCTGGTGCGCCGTGGCCTCCAGCGTGCGGTTCGAAAAAATCGTGATGTCCTCGAACAAATCCTTGAGCAAATATTGCAGGTTCGCAGGCGTCTCTTCGCGCAGCGCATCCACCAGCGCCCAGGAAGTCGGGTAAGGCGGCGGTGCGTAGGCGTACTGCTGAATGAGCTTGCGCAGCGCGCGGTTCACCGCTTCCTCTCCGATCATTTCCTTCAGATAATAAAGAACCACGCTTCCCTTTCGGTAGTGAATGTAACCCTGCGTGGCTTCCACCGTCAGCAGCGGCCGTTCCTTCAAGCGTTCCGCCCCTCGAGACCGGAGATAGTTGTCCATCTCGTAGCTCAAGAACTTGCGCATGATGTCCCGGCCATACTCTTTTTCCATGACCATGAGCGCCGAGTACTGCGCCAGCGTCTCGGACAGGACCGTGGCCCCTTGCATGTTTGCGCCGACCACCTGGTGCGCCCACCATTGATGCGCCATCTCGTGCGCCACCACGTAAAACACCATGTCGATGTCATCGGGATGATTCAGATTGGCGATGAAGCCGATGGATTCCGAGTACGGCATGGTCCCCGGAAACGCCTGCGCGAACGAAGCCACGCGCGGAAATTCAATGATGCGCGCTTCTTTTTGGTAGTAAGGCCCGAAGTTGTGCGTGTAATAGTCCAGCGATTTTTTGATGGAATTCATCATCCGCGGCACGTTCCACGGCTGCTCTTTGAGGTAGTAAACCTCGAGATCAATTCCGTTCCACTTCTCGCGCGCCACCTCATACCGCGCGGAAATAAACGAAAAGAAAAACAGCGAAGTGTGGTCCAGCTTATACTGAAAGTACCTTCTCCCGTTTTCCTGCCATTCCCGCACCAGCGATCCCGGGGCTACCGCGATCTGATCCGGTGACGTACTGATGATCGTCTCCGCGGGCTGCACCCAGTCCGCATGCCCCAACAAATAATTATCGCGGCAATCCTCGGTGCAGTTGCGCTCCAGGGGCGGCATCAACTCCTGCTCTTTCAACCCATATTTTCTGCGGGCGTTCGGATCGCTGAGTTCCACGCCCGGGTCATAGCCAATGCTGGGTGCGATGCCGCTATTGAAAAACGTGCCGTTCTGAACCAGCGCTGTATTGCTGACTTCATTTTCGAAACCGCGCGTACGGCTTTTCACCGTCAGGTGCATCGTCCTATTTTCTCCTGGTTGCAACGGCGGCGAGAATCGATAAATCCGGTAGGAAAGCCGCGTATCGTCCTTCACTAGTGACGCTCCGGGAATTTCAATGCTGTTGTCGTACGCGCGGTCAATCGTGAAGTGGATCTCATTCACGGGCTGTGGGAACGGATTGTAAATCGTCTCCTCGACCCGCATGTTCAGATTACGAGTCTCAGGATAAATGTCGATGGCGTATTTCACGCTCCGCACCCTCGGCTGTGGCAGCTTCGCGAAGGGCTTGTACGTTTTTTCGTAGTCGGCCTGCAGGCGCTCAATATCTTTCGGTCCTAAAAGCCGATTGACAACCTTCGTGTTGTAGAAAATCCATCCTCCGGTAGCGATAAACGCAAGCAAGCTGGCGCCCAACATAACCCGCCACGGCGCCGACAAACGCAGTCCCGCGTTGCGCCAGCGCTCCCGCCAGCTAAGGTGCTTCCCGCGCGGCCAGAACAGAATAGCCACGATGGAGAGTATGGCGCAAAAAATCAGCCAGTACACCGTGAACCAGTTCCAGGAAGCACGGTACGGAGCGTCTCCATAAAAATCCGAATACGTGACGCTGGGGCGAGCGCCGAAGCGCACCAGGTGCGTCGCCACATTCAATGGCCCCCAGATAAATGCATTGGTTATCACAAAAGCGAGATAAAGAAAGTATCCGATGTATTTGTTGGGCGAAAAAACGTGAATAAAA
>JAYVMO010000241.1:0-3112 GCA_043758915.1 Acidobacteriota bacterium
TGATGGATCTGATCGTTCAGCACAAAGTTTTTCATGGCGGCACGTACAACACTAACCGCTTCGCCATGGCCGCCGGTCTAGCGGTTTTTCGCGAGGTGCTCACGCGGGAAAATTACGCTCACGTGGATAAACTCGGCAAAAAACTTTCCGAAGGCTACCGCGCCATCATCAAGAAAGTTGGCCTCAACGCCTACGTTGCGCTCGCCGGAGTCAACGGCGCGCTGATGCTGTACCCCCAGGAGATCCGCAACTACCGCGACTGGATGAGCATTGACGTCGACCTGTGGCGGCAATTCTGGTTTGGCATGGTCAACCGCGGCGTGCTCGCCATGCCGTATTGGTGGGACGAGCAGTGGACCATCTCCGTGCAGCACAGCGAAGCCGACATCGATCAGCATCTGGCGGCATTTGAAGAAGTGGCTCCCGGACTCGCGCAGGCGCAGCAGGAGCGCGGCGCCAAATTCGTTGGAGTCGCCGGGCACTAGGGAGAATTCAGGTTGAGCAACGAGGTCACGTCGAGCGGCGCTTCCGCAGGCAGCGGAGCAGTTCATTTGAAGCGCGTGCTGGGGCGGCGTGACCTCATTTTGCTTTTCGTGGTGGCTGTATTTAATCTGAACGTTCTGCCTTCCATCGCCGCAAACGGCGGAGTCACGATCTGGCTGTGGCTGATCTCCCTGATACTTTTTTTCTGGCCGCAGGGCATCGCGGTGATTGAGCTGGCCCATCGCTATCCCGGCGAAGGTGGTGTGTATCTTTGGGCCAAGGAAATTTTCGGCGACTTTCATGGATTTTTGTCCGGTTGGTGCTATTGGACTAACAACATGATGTACGTGCCCACCGTGATGCTTTATTTCGTGGGCGTTTCCGTTTTTGTTTTGGGCCCGGGGCATGAATGGCTGGGTGACAGCAAACCTTTCGCGCTGATTGCTTCGGTGGTTTTGCTGACGCTTCTGGTAGTTCTTAATGTGGTTGGCCTGGGCGTCGGGAAGTGGGTCAACAATCTGGGCGGTATCGGAACGTTCGTCGCTGCATTCTTGCTGATGGGCCTTGGCGTAGTGACCTATATGAAGTTTGGGACGTCGATTCACTGGGCGGATTTTCAGATTCCCGCGAATCCGCGGTTTGTGCTGAATTCCTTTGGCGTCATCTGTTTCGGTTTGGTCGGCCTGGAACTGGCTTCCATCATGGGCGATGAAATTGAAGACCCGCGCAAGACGCTGCCCGGCGCCGTGGCCTGGGGCGGCGTACTTTCCGGTTTGTTGTACATCGGCGCAACGCTGACACTTTTGATCGCGGTGGATAAAGGCAGCATGAGCGTGCTGCAGGGAATCGTGCAGGCGGTTTCGCATATGGCCTCGCGCGTCGGCGTGAATTGGATTATTGCGCCCTTCGCGTTTTTGCTTAGCTTGTCGATTGCTGGGATCGGCTCCGCATGGCTGGGCGGCTCGGCGCGAATTCCCTTCGTGGCGGGACTCGATTCCTACATGCCGGCGTGGCTGGGAAAAGTACATCCGAAATACGCGACACCGTACGCCGCGCTGATTGTTCACGCCGCGGTATCGCTTATTCTGGTAATCGTAAATTTTGTGGCCACGGGCGGGGTGCAGGAATCGTTTCAGTCGCTGCTCTCGCTGGCTGTGGTGCTGCAACTGATTCCGTTTCTATATATGTTTGCCGGACTTTTGAAAATTGCCTTCGCGCACGATTTTGTGCGCGGCCATTATGGCCGGGGCACACTGATTTTCGCGGGTATCAGCGGATTGGTCACGACAACGCTGGGCATAATCCTGGCTTTCTTTCCCGCGCAGCAGATCAAATCGGTGGCGCGCTACGAAGTCTGGATGTTCGGCGGCACGATATTTTTTATTGGCCTGGCCGCTTTCTTTTTCTTTGTATATGGCAGCCGTAAAGCAGCGCGCAAGCTGGCTGAGAGTTCACCAGCTTGATGAAGGGCAAAGTTTCGGAGGCTCGTTATGTCCAGTACCGCGAACGTCAGCGTAAGAACTTACCAGAACTATATCAACGGCCAGTGGGTATCCAGCTCCAGCGGAGAAACTTTTCCGGTTTATGATCCGTCGACCGAAACCGTAATCGCGCAAGTAGCTTCCGCCAGCACTGCTGATGTCGATAGCGCGGTTAAAGCGGCGCGCGCCGCATTCGATTCCGGCCCGTGGGCGCAAACCACGGCCCAGGACCGCGGCCGGGTGCTCTTCAAGTTGGCGGAAAAAGTGCGCCAGAATGCCGCGATGCTTGCGGAACTGGAATCGCGCAATTGCGGCAAGCCGATCGTCGAATCGGAATTCGATATCGCGGACGTGGCCACCTGCTTTGAATATTATGGCGGCCGGGCCAATAAAGTAACCTGCAGCGTGCTACCCGTTCCCGCTAATGCGCTGAGTTTCACTTTGCGCGAGCCGGTCGGGGTGGCGGGGCAAATCATCCCCTGGAATTTTCCCCTGCTGATGGCAGCGTGGAAACTTGCTCCGGCCATCGCGGCGGGCTGTTGCTGCATTCTAAAACCCGCCGAACAAACGCCGCTTACCGCGCTGGAATTCGCCAACTGGCTGGAGGAAGCCGGCTTGCCGCCGGGAGTGGTGAATATCATCAACGGTCCGGGCGAAATCAGCGGAGCCGCACTGGTCGCGCACCCCGGCGTGGACAAAATTGCGTTTACTGGTAGCGCCGCCGTGGGAAAAATAATTGTGCGCAGCGCTGCGGATACTTTGAAGCGCGTCACCCTGGAGCTGGGCGGAAAATCACCGAATATTTTCTTTGCCGACGCCGATTGGGAAGCCGCCGTGGACGGGGCGCTTTTCGGCGTGTTTATCAACCAGGGCGAAGTTTGCTCGGCTGGCAGCCGCGTGCTGGTGGAAAAGAAAATTTATGGCAAGTTTGTGGAGGCTATGACGGAAAAGGCCAAACGCATCAAGCTGGGCCCGCCGCTTGATCGCGAAACCAAGATGGGCCCGTTGGTTAGCAAAGAGCAATACGATCGCGTCTCTTCCTACCTGGAACTGGGCAAGAAAGAAGCAAAAACCGCGATCGGCGGCGGCCGCCCCCAGGGCTTCGGCAAAGGCTATTATGTGGAACCCACAATTTTCTATGATGTGGA
>JAYVMO010000242.1:0-5127 GCA_043758915.1 Acidobacteriota bacterium
AGCGGCGAGCTCGCCCCGGCGCCGCAGCTTGGGATACTTGGCAGGGGGGGTCGCCAGCTTTATGGGCAGTGGGGATCAACCCGGGCGCCGGCTCGAACGACGTCGGGCGCCGCGCTACGACTTCCGTGCCGTCCTTGAGATCGAATGGGGCTCCGCACTTCTGCGCGCGAGCACGCGCGACATCAGCTCCAGTGGCATGTTCATCGAATCCACCGAAACACTTTGGGTCGGCGCCGGTTTTACGGCGAACATCTCTCTCGACCATCCCGTCAAGGTGGATTGTTTTGTGAAGCGTGTCGAACCCGGCCGCGGCATGGGAGTCAGCGTGAGCGTCTCCGAATCGCAGCACCAGGAGCGCTTTCAACGGTTGATTGCTTCTCTTTCTGCTCCGCATTCTTAGCGCGGTCTTATACTTATAATGGTGGCTATGACGCGCTGCCTTGATTGCGGGTCGGAACGCATCGCGGACCAGTGTGCCGCCTGCGGGTTGACGTCCGCCGCCGCGGAGCTGGTGTTTCGGCGCAATCTTCTCCATCGCACGGCGATATTTCTTCTCGGGTCGCTGGGGTTTCCTTACGTCAGCCAGGTTTATCCTCCGCTCGATCTGGACTTGATGCTGGTTTTCTTTGGCGTGATTTTTTTTCTGGGGCTGGCGCTGGCGGTGATTCTGGATCGCCGCGCGCGCAAGCGGCAGGAACTGGAAATTCTAAAGCGCATCTACACCGGGTTCATTCCGCTGCCGTGGATTCTGGCCGCCACGCTATTCCTCAACGGGAAACTCGATTCGCAGAAAAACTTGGAGTACTACCCGACCAGGGTGGAAAGCCGTTTCTACATGAACGGCGTGGTGAAAAGCAGCCGGCGATTGTTGGTGTACTCCTGGCGCGAAGGGCAGCATATCGAGAGGCTGCCCGTGGACAGCGACGACTACGATCGCTTTCACGAAGGCGATTCGATTGTGGTGGGCGTGGGGCCGGGCGCGCTGGGCATTCCGTGGTATTACGGCGTGTATCGCCGCTGAGCGTTTTCTCTGAGTCTTTTCGAGCCATTTGCAGGATTTCCGTTCAGTATCTTTCGATTCAATACAGGGGCTTGCCATCGGGACGCAGGGGAATCTGCAGCTCGAGGAAGTGGCCGTCTTTGCCGAAGCGGAAGCGGATACGCTGGAGGCTTCCGACGTCGCGCTGCTTCCATTCCGAGATTTCGACCGGCTGATCCGGCGCGTTGGACAAGGACCATTCGACATTGTCGCCTTGCGGCTTCACCGTTTGCGGATCGACATCGAAGACTTCCTGGTCGTGCAGATTGATGAGCAGGTATCTCTTCCACAGCCGAACGAGAAGCAAGCCGCGCTTTTCGGTGTGATAAATGTTCCAGGATGCCGGCGCTTCGTCATTGAATTTGACGATGGCGAAGGGAACGGATTTCCAGAGAACTTGTTTCTGCGTGGATTGCGCCTGCGCGACGGCAACGAGTGCAAAACACAATACACACAATTCCAGAAAGCGGGAGCAGAGCTCCCGCACTCCGAATGTCGAGATCAATCGCGGACCTCGCTGAAGGACTTGTCGAGGATGCGGATGGCTTCGTCGACGTCGGGCTTGGTGGTGTTCAGCATGGGGGCCATGCGGATGACGTTGCCGTAGAGGCCGCCTTTGCCGATGAGCAAACCGTTCTGGCGGGCGCGCTCCATGACTTGCGTGGCGGCTTCGGGAGCAGGCTCCTTGGTTTTGCGGTCTTTGACGAGTTCGAGGGCTTGCATGAGGCCCATGCCGCGAACGTCGCCGATCAGCGGATACTTGGCTTGCAGCTCTTCGAGCCTGGCGCGGAAATGATTGCCGACGGTGTGGGCGTTTTCGCGTAGATTTTCTTCCTCGATGAGTTCGATGGTGGCGCGGGCGGCGACGCAGGTCACGGGGTTGCCGCCGAAGGTGGCGATGTTGCTGCCCTGGAAGCCGGCGGCGATTTCCGGGGTGGTCACGGTCAGGCCGATGGGCACGCCGTTGGCCATGCCTTTGGCGCTGGTGATGATGTCCGGAGTGACTTCCCACTGTTCGATGCCGAACCATTTTTTGCCGGTGCGGCCCCAGCCGGTTTGTACTTCGTCGGAGATGAAGAGCGCGCCGTACTTTTTCACGATGGTGAAGACGATCTTGAAATATTCCTTGGGCGGAGTGATGAAACCGCCGACGCCCTGAATAGGCTCGGCGATGAAGGCGGCGATATTGCCGCTGGTGGCGGTCTGAATGAGATTTTCGACGTCACTGGCGCAGGCCACTTCGCATTCGGGATATTTCAGGTGCAGCGGGCAGCGGTAGCAGTAGGGGTTCACGGCATGGGCGATGCCCACGCTGATGACGCCGCCTTTGCGGTACGAGGAATGCGCGGTGACCGATCTCGCGAGCGCGGAGCCGCCGGAATAGGCGTGGCGCAGGGCGACGACGTCGTAGCTGCCGGTGGACATGCGCGCGAGGAGGATGGCGGCTTCGTTGGCTTCGCTGCCGGAGCTGGTGAAGAAACTTTGTTGCAGGTTGCCGGGAGTGATCTGGGCGATCTTTTCGGCTAGCGCGACGATGTGCTCGTTGGGGTAGAGGGTGGAAGTGTGCTGCAAGCGGTTGACCTGCGCGCTGACCTTGGCAGAGACCTGGGGATTGCAATGGCCGACGGAGACGGTCAGGATGCCGCCGAAGAAGTCGAGGTACTGGTTGCCTTCGACGTCCCAGATATGTTGCATTTCGCCGCGGTCGGCGACCAGGGGCTGTTGGTAGTAGTTGGCGACGGAAGGCCAGAGGTATTTTTTGTGCTTGGCGACGAGATCGTCGCTGCGCGCGGAGCGGGCAAGTTGGGATGCGGGTACGAACTGTGCCGGTGTGGTCATGGAAGAGTCCTTGTGCGATTGAGATAGGTTGAGTGTAAAGAACGGAGCGAAGAAAGTCGATGTGGGAGGTTGACAGTCGACAGTTGAAAGTCGAAAAGAGAAGAATTTAACACAGAGATCACAGAGAGCGCAGAGGTCACGGAGATGAGAGCATCCGGGCAGGCAGGGTGGCAGTGACTCGTAATTGGAGACGGGTAGAAAAGCACAGCCAAGAGTGGCTGTGCTACCCGGAGGGAAGAGAGGTTCCTCACTCGCGATGATTCTTCGGAGCACGCACTCTTCATGGGATGCTTAATTAACAATAAGACCCCCTCCCCCTGGGTTTTTTTGCAACTGCGCATTCTAAAGGAGTTACGGGTGAAAACTACGGAACTGCGCATTCTAAAGGACTTGGCCGATGGAGCAGTGGCAGGTTGTGTTGATTTCAAAGGGGTTAGCGAGAGGAAAGATTCGCAGGTCGTGGAACTGCGCATTCTAAAGGAGTTAGCGGCGCGTTCTTCGAAAGTGCGGCAAGGAAAGAACTTAGCTAGGGCCTGGCGGCAAAGTGGCGCCTGGCGTCTTGCGGGGGAAAAGAGTGACAGCGGATGGCAGGCAGAGAGGGGAGACACTGGCAATGCTGAAATGGCGGGGAGAGGACCGGAGGCGATTTTCGGTAACACGAAGGAGGATAGCACGGAAGTATAGTTCGTGTCAATTACTGTTTTGTTAGCATTCGAATGCACTGTGGAAAAGCGCTTCATTCTTCGGGGCAAGCCGGAGCGAAAAGTCACGCCCTTGCAAAAACCAAGGCTGTGAGGAGACACCAGGCCCGAGCCTCGTGTTAGAATGTGTTTATGGCGAACACCCGGAGCGCAACCCTCAGCATACGGCTGAAACCGGAAATCAAGAGGCGGCTGGCGAGGCTGGCGAAGGCCTCCGGGCGCAGTTCCAACTTTCTGATTTCCGATGCGGTGGAGTCCTATGTTGCCGACCAGGAAAGAATGCTGGGGGAAACGAGCCAAGCGGACCGCCAAGTGAAGTCCGGGCATTACGTCCGGCATGAGGACATGAAGGCGTGGCTACTCTCGTGGGGTACGGAGCGCGAGATGCCGCCTCCGAAATGCGTTTGCGGGAAGAGCCACGATGACGAGGCGCTGTGCCGGTAGAGATCGTCTGGTCTCCGCTAGCTCGCGCACGGCTCCAGGAAATTCGCGCTTTCGTGGCTCTCGACAAACCAGATGCCGCGGGGCGGCTGGCAACGCGGATCGTAGCGGTGGTTGAGGCGCTGAGGACGCACCCGTATCTTGGCCGAGCCGGCGCCGAACCTGGAATTCGCGAGCTGGTCATCGGGGGGACTCCCTACACGATTCTCTACCACGTGCGCGGGCAGCGCATTACTATCGGCACGATTTGGCACGCAGCTCAACGGGAGTGACCGGGTTGTCCTGGAATATGGACACGGCAAGGTGGCTTGTCACGGAAGAATCGGCGGTGCATACTTGGTTTTAAGGGTGCTGGCGAATGGCGGAAAAACATCTTGCGGCGGCAATCACCCGGCGGTTCGCGGGGATGAGCCGGAAGGAGCGGGTTGCAAAGATCCGAAACCTCGCGGGCGCGTCGGCAAAAGATGAAAAGTTCATTCGCGAGAGATTTGGAGATTTTTACCAGGAGGCGTTCCTCACGGATTGTCGCGCTTCTAGAAAACCAATGGGAGCCGCGAAGCAGTCCTGAGAGATGGGTCGCAGAATGAGAGCAGAGAGCAAACTCGCGAGACAGAAGAGGGCTGCCGGGAAAATAGCGGAGATCATGTATGCGTCCTTGCAGCAGTTTTCGAAAGAAGAGCAGGAACGGAGAATCAAGGAGATCCACAAGATCGCTGTGAAGGCAATAGCTAAGCCGAATAGAAGGCCTTCCAAGCGTTTTTCCACTCGGGGGAACCCTCGAGTATCCCGGCCTGCCGCAACAGTTCGGTAAATATCCGGGCATCTTTCGCCTTAATCGCTCTCAAACCGTCCTCACCCAACTTCTTTTTCTTTCGCTCGGCATCGATGTCTCTGGGACCACGCCCGCTAACTTCCCGCTTTTGTTCCTGAATTGCGTCGAGCACTTCGCGGTCGATCCCGCTGTTCTCTTGTGCGGTGTCCCTGGCTTTCTTTTCTTTTTCTTTGGGCATGGGCGGTCGCTCGGTGTTCCCCATGTCACAGGTTGACGGCAGTGCTCATGGGCGCGATGTAGCGGCATCATAGTACGAAATCGTAACAAATGAACTA
>JAYVMO010000243.1:0-6688 GCA_043758915.1 Acidobacteriota bacterium
CCGCCCCCACTTCCGCAGGATTTCAAGATCACATTCTCTTCGAACAGTGTAACCATCGCGCAAGGTTCAACAAGTCCAGCAATAAACGTGTCGGTGAGCGGAGAAAACGGATTTAACGGTACGGTTCAAATAAGTTTGGGCGGCCTTCCAAGCGGGGTCACGTCGAATCCGGCTAGTCCATTCGCAGTGGCGACGGGCGCGAATGTTTCCGTGGTCTTCGGCGCAGCAGCAAATGCGGCGACCGGGGATTCCACGGTAACCGCACAGGGGAGCAGCGGCGGCTTATCGCATACGGCGAATTTGACGGTTACGGTGCAGAAGAGTGCAGGTTCGCCCTTGCCGCGGACATCGTTTACGAGGACAGACTCCACGACCGCGCTGGACGATCCGCCGGGTGAACCGCATCACCGGCACGTGGTGTATGACCCAGGAAACAGACATGTGTTCGTCGCGAACCGGGCGATGAACCGTGTCGAGGTATTTTCATCGGCTGATGCATCGCGGGTCGCGCAGATCCGTGTGCCAGGAGCGAGCAGCGCGGATCTCTCCGCGGATGGCACGACGGTGTGGATTGGGACAGCGCTGGAGCAGGCCGTGGCGATTGATACCGTGGCACTGCAAGTGAAAGCGCGATATGCCGTACAAGGGCTGGAGCCCTTGCCCAATACGCCGTTCGACCGGCCTGAAGAATTGCTGGCGCTTTCGAATGGAAAGCTGATGATGCGGCTGAGACAGCCGGATGCCGCGGAAGCACTGCTCGCGTTGTGGGATCCGGCGTCGAATGCCCTCAGTAACCTGACTTCCGTCGAGCCCCAGCTCTTTCGAAATGGACTCGGAGCGATGGCGCGTACAGGCGACCACACTAAGGTTCTCGTGGCCGCAAGCGATGCGAGCGGTGAGCTTGCGATATTCGATTCGAACGGCAATGTTGTCACCGGGCCGCATGGATTGGGAAACGGGACCATTCCGCTGGTCGCCGCAAATCCGGACGGGAGCCGCTTCGCGGTTGTGTTCGTTTCGAACGGTTCGGCACAGGTTCTAGTGCTGGACAGCTCGCTTACTCAAGTCGGTTCACCGGCGTCTATAAATGTTCGAGGACTGGCATTTTCGCGAGACGGGAAGTTTTTGTACGTGAGTAACGGCAGTGTCGCGGCTCCCGCCATCTCCGTGTTCAGTACACAAAACTTTCAAGGAGTCGGCCAAGTCGCGGATGCATCCATTCAGGGAATGCATTCCGAAATCGAAGAGGCGGACGAGACGCAGCTCCTTTTTGGGATTACGAACCGCGGCGTGAGTTTCGTGGATGCAGCGGCTCCGGGTGCCTTGCCTTCGACGTCGCCGTCGTTTGCATCGGCGCCGGTAGCGCAGCCTTCGGAAGGGCCTAGCGTTGGAGGCACTTCAGCAACCCTGAGCGGGCAGAACTTCGAATCGACGGGGCAGACAACATTTGGCTCGCAAGCGGCGAGCAACGCAAACGTTACGGGCACGACGCAGATGCAGGTGACCTCACCACCCAGCGTCGTCAATGGAGGCGTGAACATCACGGCATACTTTCCGAGCGGATGGCTGGCAATCGCCCCGGATGCGTTTAGCTATGGTCCGCAGATTCTCGAGATTCTTCCGAATGCTGGAAGCAAAAGCGGTGGAGATGCGGTGCAAATCTACGGCTATGGTTTCGGCAGCGATGCCAGCAAAATTACCGTGAACATTGGCGGAACGAGTGGGACGGTGCAGAAGGTTGAAAACGTGACTTCGATTGTCGGCACGCTTGGACTTGACACCAGCTATCCATTCCCCATCGAACGCATCACGCTGCTGACGCCCGCGGGCACCGCAGGAAAAGCGGCTGTCACGGTGACATCGGCGGCCGGATCAACTACCTCTTCCGGGGCGTTCCAATATCTTCAGAGTGCGCAGTTTTTTGCGAAACCCGGTTTTTACAAGTTCTTGCTGTACGACCAGAAGCGCCAAGTCCTGTACTTGAGCAACATCGATCACGTGGACGTATTTGACCTGGCGGCAGGACAGTTTCGCGCGAACGGCATTCAGCCTCCGGGTGGACCGCCACCAAACGCGGGATTGCGCGGGATGGCGCTGACACCAGATGGAGCGCAACTGGTGGCTGCTGATTTTGGCGCGCAAAACATTTATCTGATAAATCTGGACAAGGGAACGGGATCGGTGGTGCCGGTTGGAGGCGTTCCAGGATTCACGAATTCGGGGCCCGCGCGCGTGGCAACCACAAGCACGCAAACGGTGTTTGTGGGTCTGAGCGGAGAAGGCGGATCTTCCGGCGCATGTTCGGCCTGCCTGGCGCAAATGAATTTGATGGCCAGCCCGCCAACGATTCAACCCGCTTCACAGCCGGAGGTCGCCAGCCTGACCGGAGCCCCACTCATTCAGGGAAGCGCTTCGGGCGACCGCGTGTTTGTGGCGTTTGGTTCAGATCCGGGAGGCCCACTGGCTTCCTGGGATGCTTCCGCGCCGAACCAGTTCACGACGTCGACGGCCAACGCGTCGACGATGGACCTGGGCGCAGCCGCCGACGGCACGATGTTCGCACTTCAGGCCAAGCGGGCGACGGAAATCCGCGGGGCGGATTTGACCCTGGCTGCGGTGCCCGTTGCCGCCGAGCTCGCGCAAATCAAGGGACGTGTGATGGTGCCGGGGTTGACGCTGCATCCCAGCGGGGCACTGATTTATCAACCGTTCCTCACTGGTGTGCCGGGAACTGCGGGGGTAAGAGGGGGAGTTGACATTGTAGACGCGCGAAGCGGTGCGCTGCGGTTGCGTGTATTTCTTTCGCAACAACTCATGACGGATATCGACGGCTTGCACGGAAGCTTCCTCACCACGGATGAAAATGGGCAAAGACTTTTTGCGATTACCTCCTCCGACGGCACACCGCAGAACGCGGGGATTAGCGTGATTGCCCTTGCTAGCGTGCCCCTGGGGATTGGGACGGTGGCGCCGGCGGCGGTGGCGGCAGCGGGCGGTGCCATGCTCACGATTCGCGGGAGTGGTTTTCGGCCGGGCACGCAAGTGATAGTTAGCGGTAAAGCAGCAAATACTACGTTTAAGGATATGAACACGCTCACCGTGGTGACTCCGTCCGTTGCCGCGGGGCCGCAGCAACTCGTGATCACGAATCCAGACGGGGAAGCCGTGTCGCTCGACGCGGCGTTCAGGGCAAACTGACTTCCACGGAATCTTTGGGAGCATCTCGCCAAACCGCGGGATTGCCCCTAACCTTTTCTATAAATCTCATTCAACGTAAACTATTCCAAGAAGGGTCAAAGGTGTGCACGCTTCGTTGTCGTTTGCGGAATAGTGCCTCCGGAGGAACGATGGAAACCCGGAAATTGGGAAACTCGGATATCAAGATCACGCGCGTAGGATTTGGTGCGTGGGCCATCGGCGGCACGGGCTGGGATTTTGCCTGGGGGCCGCAGGACGATGAGGATTCCATCGCGGCGATTCATCGTTCTTTGGAATTGGGTGTCAATTGGATCGACACGGCAGCCGTCTACGGGATGGGACATTCGGAAGAAGTTGTTGCCCGCGCGCTGAAAGGCTGGCGCGGCGCGCGTCCGTATGTGTTTACGAAATGCGTGCTGCGCTGGAACGAAAAGGGGCAAGTGCACCAGGATTTCACAACGGCTTCGCTACGCCGCGAATGCGAGGACAGCCTGCGGCGCTTGCAAGTGGAGGTCCTCGACCTGTACCAGATGCATTGGCCGCCGGAGGACAACGGTCCCGGCCTCGAAGAAGCCTGGGAGACGCTTGCCGCGCTGAGGAGAGAAGGCAAAGCACGATGGACGGGCGTCTCGAACTTTAATGTGGCGCAGATGCAGCGCGCGGAGATCCTTGCCCCGGTAACCTCGCTGCAACCGCCGTATTCGCTGGTCCGCCGAAAAATTGAAGCGGAAATCCTGCCCTACTGTGCCAAGGCCGGCACCGGGGTCATCAGCTATGCACCGATGGCTTCAGGGCTGCTCACTGGCGCAATGACACGCGAACGAGCGGCGGCATTGCCGGCGGATGATTTCCGCAGCCGCAATCCGGAGTTTCGTGAGCCGAAGCTTTCGAAGAATCTGGAGTTGGTGGAAAGACTGCGGGTGGTTGGCGCACGGCACGGCCGTTCGCCCGGGGAAGTGGCGATCGCGTGGACGCTGCGCGATCCCGTTGTTACCGGCGCTATTGTCGGCGCGAGAAACGCCAAACAGGCCGAAGGGGTGATGCGCGCGGCGGAGTTGAAACTCAGCGCGGAGGAAATTGCGGAGATCGAAGGCGCCGCGGCGGCAGCGGCAGCGAAGTAATCGAATCGAAGCGCTACGCGCGGAGGTAGTCTGGCTTCCAGCTCTTGATGAGCTGTTTGATGGCTTTGCGGTCGGTGAGTTTTTCGTCCAGGACTTTGCGCGCCAGCGCGGGGAGTTCCGCATCGCTGGCGAAGCGCAGAGAAACAAGCTGGCCTACCGTGAACTCGCCGATGCGGGGCCTTATGTCGGCAGGAAGAACACGTTCGTAACGCAGACGCTCCTCAATCCGGATGACGCGGTCCTGCACGGTGAGCGCGAAAATCCTGGCATAGAAAAATAGGAGAATGAGAGCGGCGGCCACGAGGACGGACACCAGCCCGTCAAGCGAGAAGCCCAATAACTTCCAGCGATAGAGCGACCAGCCGAAATTGATGGTGAAAACGCCGAGAACGAAGATGTGATACAGGGGAACAAATTTCGTGTGATTGGCGAAATTCTGTTCGGTCATTTTGAATCCTTTCCTAATCTCGCGGTTGATTGTAACAAAGTTGGTGGATTTGCCATAAAATGAGTTCGTGGCGCCGGGGAAGAGTTGGAGGAAGAAAGATGGCGAAAGCAATGTGGGGTGGACGCGTTTTGGCGGAGAGCAATGCGGCAGTGGCCGTGGAGGGGAATCAATACTTTCCCATGGAAGCGGTGAAGAAAGAGTATCTGAAGCCGAGCAGCCACACGACGCAGTGCCCATGGAAGGGAACTGCGCACTATTACCACGTGGAAGTGGATGGGATGACGAACGAGGACGCCGCTTGGTATTACCCGGAGCCGAAGCTGGCCGCGGCGGAGATCAAAAACTGCGTCGCGTTTTGGAAAGGCGTACGCGTGGAAGCGTAATGAATCGAGCAGCAAGCAGTCGCAAGAAAATCCTGGAAGCCTGATCCAACGACCAAGAAACGGATCGCCAAGGGCCGCGAGACGTGGCGCTTCCTTATTTTTAGAAATCGTTTTTGAACACGGCTCCGTCGTGCATGACGAAACGCACGTGTTCGAGTTCTCCAATGTCCTTGAGCGGATCGCCGGAGACGGCGATGACGTCCGCAAAGGCACCGGGGGCGAGGACTCCGATTTCACCTTTCATCTCGAGCATTTCGGCGGCACGTGAAGTGGCCGCATAGATAGCGTCCATAGGTGACATGCCAAGGGTCACCATGCGCCGAAATTCCTGCGCGAGGGGTTCGCTCCACGGGATTCCGCCCATGTCCGTTCCGTAGACAATTTTCAGATGGGCTTGCAGAGCCTTGCGGAAAGACGTTTCATGCAGCATGGCCCTCGCGCGGTCGCGCTTTCCCTCGGGCGTATCGGCGGGCGCCCAATCGTCGTAATAGGGAGAAAGCGTCGGACAGTACCATGTGCCCTGGCGCGCCATCTGCGCGATCTGTGCATCGGTGATGTCCAGGCCATGCTCGATCGAATCGCAGCCGCCATCAAGGGCGCGCTGCAACCCGATTCCGTTATAAGCATGGCAAGCGACTTTCTTTCCCCAGCCATGGGTCTCATCCACTACTGCTTTTAATTCCTCGACGGTCAGGGTGGGCTGCGAGACGAGATGCCCTTCTTTATCAACCCACGAGCGGTGCGTCATGTACACCTTGATCCAATCGGCGCCGTGGTCGAGTTGTTCGCGCGCGGCTTTTCGCGCTTCGACGGGACCATCGATAATTTGCGCGCCCTTGGGCATGACCAACTCGGGCGCGTAGCCCTCGAGGTTGTAGCCGCCGGTGGTGGAAATAGCACGCGTGGCGCCGAATAAGCGAGGTCCGGGAATGGTGCCTTCCTCAATGGCCTGCTTCATCTCGATGTCGCCGTAACCAGCGCCCTCGGTTTCCAGATCGCGCAGCGTGGTGAAGCCTTGTTCGAGTGCGCGGCGTAAGGCGTAGGTTGCCCGAGCGGCTCGCAGCGCGATGCCTGCTTTCAAGATGTTCGCGTCGTAGCCGCCCTTGGCGGGGTCTTCGCCCCAGAGGAAGATGTGCGTGTGCGAATCAATCAGTCCCGGGAGAACCGTGGCGTTCGAGAGGTCGATGACTTTGGCACCGGCGGGAATGGTTGCGGAAGCTTCCGAGACGCTCTGGATGCGGCCGCCACGGATGAAGATGAGTTGATTCTTGCGTGGCGTGCCGCTAGTTCCGTCGATCAGCGAGCCCGCGCGAATAACCGTCAGCTCGTTGGCCGTCTGCGAAGAGGATTGGGCGTTTGCTCTACCCGCGACAAAAAGCACAGCCACGAAGGCGAAGACAAATAATTTGCGCATGTGAGGCTCCTGGATAGCGTCCGCTAGCTTGCCGCAAAGCAATATCTGATTGCAAGACGTTGCCATCTTATGAGCGTGTCTGGCGCTGCCGGAGGCAATTCTCAAGATTTCGCGCCGAAGATTG
>JAYVMO010000244.1:0-13801 GCA_043758915.1 Acidobacteriota bacterium
TGGGCCGCACGGCACGGTTGACGCGCGAGGCCATGACGGCAATAGGAAAATACGACTGGCCAGGGAATGTGCGGGAGTTGAAGAACGCTCTGGAGCGCAGTCTGGTCTTGTGCCGCGGGGAAGAAATCGATGTAGCGGATTTGCCGGAGGAAGTGGCGAGAGGCGAGACCGCACATTACAAGCAATCGGGTAATGGGCAGGAGAATCATTACGCGGAAAAGGATTTTCGGGAGGCCAAGCGGAAATTCGAGGTGGCTTATCTTACGAAGCAGTTGAGCGACCATCAGTGGAATGTTTCGCGCACAGCGGCAACGATTGGATTGCACCGGCAGAGCTTGCAGGAGAAATTGCGCGAGTTGGGGATTCGGCGGCCGGGACGCGAACCGCTGGAAGAAGAGTGACCGGTGACTCGCAGAACGCATACCAACTCTTCGGGGGAAGTTGCTGGGTACGTGCTGGCGGGGGGCGGGAGCACCAGGTTCGGGCTCGACAAGGCTTTGGCGGAGATCGGCGGGAAGCCGATGATCATGCGGATGTGTGAGCTGCTTCGTGTGGTTGCGAAAGAAGTGATCGTAGTAGCGGCGCCGGAAAAATACGCAGAGTTTGGTTTCCGAAATGTTCCGGATCGTTGGCCTGGGGAAGGGCCGCTGGGCGGGATTATTACCGCACTGGAGAACAGCGCGGCGCAGGCTGCGGCGTGCGAATGGAACCTCATCCTGAGCTGCGACATGCCGTTGCTGACGGGGGATTGGCTGGAGTTCCTCACGGTACGAGCAGCGGACAGCGCGGCGCAAGTTGTGTTGCCGCAGTCGGCGCAGGGGCCGGAGCCGCTGTGCGCGTGTTGGCGAACGGATTCGCTTGGGGCCCTAAGACAAGCGTTTGAGGGCGGCGTACGGAAAGTGACCGAGGCCCTGAAACAGGTGACGACAGAAGTGCTTGACGAAGCGGACTGGAAACGATTTGATAGCGCTGGGCGGCTCTTTTGGAATATGAACACGGTGGCGGAATACGAAGAAGCGCGCCGAATTCTGGAAGCGGAGCGATCGTGAGCGAAGTCGTTGAGAGTGGCGCTGGGCTTTCGGCCGAGACGATTCGTCCGGGAGACGACGGCAAGGCGCCCAACTATTTCGAATTTCGCGAGGTATGCAAAGGGTTCGATGAGCACCTCGTCCTGGACCACGTGAGCTTCACCGTGAAGCGCGGCGAAACCTGCGTGATCATGGGGCGCAGCGGAGTGGGCAAGTCGGTGGCGCTGAAACACATCATGGGATTTCTGAAAGCTGATGCGGGGCGGATTTTCATCGACGGCCAGGACGTCACGGATCATAAGGAAGCGGACTTTGAAGTAGTGCGGCGCAAAGTGACGATGGTTTTTCAGTCTGGTGCGCTCTTCGATTCTCTGACGGTGGCCGAGAACATCGGATTCCCCCTGGAAGGCCAGCCAGGGCTGACTGGCGAAGATGTGGATGCCTACGTTGAGAAACTAGCGCTCTTGCTGGAGGTCGATACGGTTCTGGACAAATTGCCGGGAGAACTTTCCACGGGCATGAGGCGCGCCGTCTCGATTGCGCGGGCGCTGGCGCAGAATCCGGAAGCGATTCTTTACGACGAGCCGACGACCATGGTCGATCCCATCATGGCGGCGCACATGGGCGACTTGATTCTGCGTTTGAAAGGCGCATTTCATAAGACGTCGATCGTGGTGACGCACGACACGCATCTGGCAAAAAAACTTGCCGACGTGGTTGTTTTCCTCCAGGACGGCAAGGTCACGTTCTTCGGACCGTGGGCCGAGTTCGAAAATTCGAAGGATCCGTTTCTGCACAACTTCCGCATGCAGGATGAATTGATACCCGCGCTGGACGTGACCCTGTGACCGCTCCCGGCAGCGCTTCTTCCGATCCGATCAAACAACTGCGCAAGGAAATGGGATTTTGGGATGTGCTGCTTTTTAATATCGCGGCAGTGCTGGGGCCGCGGTGGATCGCAGCCGCAGCGCATAACGGGACTTCTTCGATCAGTCTGTGGGTTCTGGCGTCGTTGTTTTTCTTCGTTCCCACGGCGTTCGTGATCACCGAGCTCTCCACGCGGTTCCCTCATGAAGGCGGCCTCTATGTGTGGTCGAAGGAAGCCGTTGGTGATTTTCACGGGTTCGTTGCCGGTTGGACGTACTGGATTTATTCCTTCTTTTATTTTCCGGGTTTACTGCTGGCCAGCGCGGCGATGGGGGCATACATCGGCGGCAGCTCCTGGGGGCATCTTGCGCAGAGCCGGCCCTTCCTGCTGGGTGGCTCGTTCCTTTTGTTGTTTGTTGCCGTGGCCATGAACATTGTGGGACTGAATGTGGGGAAATGGCTGCAGAACGCCGGCGGTGTGATGACCTATGTGCCGCTGCTGCTGCTGGCCGGGACAGGCGGGGCCATTTGGTGGCGTTACGGCTCGGCGACGCATTTCACTTGGGCGAACATGATGCCGCGATGGAATTGGGAAACGGTGAATTTCTGGCCGCAAATCCTTTTTGCTTTTGCGGGGCTGGAACTGGTGTCCGCGATGAGCGACGAAATTCGCGACGCGCAACGTACGCTGGCGCGGGCCATCTGGGGTTCGGGAATTCTGATCGCGGTGATTTACATTGTGGGAACGTTTGCGATCCTGACGATTATGCAGGCTGCGCCGGTTGATCCGAAGTCCGGCGTGTATCAAGCGCTGGCGATCGGTTCGGAAGCATTGAAAATTGGATTGGTGGGCATGATCGCTGCATTTCTCGTGACGTTTGGAAACGCCGGAGGCGTGGGAACTACAGTGGCGGGGCTATCTCGAGTGCCGTTTATCGTGGGAGTTGACCGGTATTTGCCCGCGGCGTTTGGAAAGCTGCACCCTAAGTGGCGAACGCCGTATGTTGCGATTCTGGTGCAGGCGGTAATTACTCTGGTGCTGCTGGTTCTGAGCAACGTTAACGAGACGATCAGCGGTGCCTACCAAATCCTGGTGGATGCCGCGACGATTTTATATTTCATTCCGTTTCTTTATATGTATGCGGCAGTGATCAAGCTGGCCGGGCGCAAAGACCGCGGAGAGAATGAACACGCGGTGCTGATTCCTGGAGGGAAGATTGGTGTGTGGATAGCTGGCGGACTTGGGTTTCTCGTGACGCTGGGCGGCATTGCGCTTTCCTTTGTTCCGCCCGGAGAGACGGCGAATAAGTTTGTGTTTAGCATCAAATTGATCGGTGGCACGGCGATCGCCGTCGGGCTCGGGCTGGTTTTGTACTACCGCGGGCTGCGCGCCAAGGCAAGAGAAGCAATCCACTGACCCGCGCGGGTAGCCGGACGATTCTTGTGCGTCCGGTGCATGCCCCAGGTTTAGATTTCATACCGAGCGGGCACGAAGTCATTTTGGGCCACCGGATCTTGCAAGTTCGTACAGCGGGTGTCATCCCAGATTCTAGAACCTGTGCGATCTCCCCCCCCCGTTTTTGTAAGTGTTGATTCTAAAGGGGTTAGGATTCCTGTAAGTGTTTTAGAATCAACACTTCCGAGATGTCATGTAAGTGTTGATTCTACAGGACTTAAATCGCACGACCATTTTGCAAGTGCTGGCTTATTTGGGGGTGCGTTCCAATTAGGGGAACATACTGCTACGCGACTTGAGTCCCGTCGAAGAGATTTGCACGTGCGATAGATTTGCCTTTATAAACAAAAACGCGGGAGCAGAGCTCCCGCACTCCAAATTCTTGCAGTAGTGCCTAGACAGTACGGTAGCAAAAGAGTAGAGAGTAGTCAAGAGCGATTTTAGGTTGGGGATTTGAGCGGAGCGGGAAACTGCGGGAGCTAGTAAATGGACCACATGCCCGGTGTGGCGAGTTCGAGTAAATTTTCGTCGGGATCGCGGAAGTAGATACTGGCGCCGCCTTCCGACCAGTGGACCCGGCTCTCAACTGCAATTTGGTGGTCCGCGAGTAGTTTTTCCCATGCTGACAATTGCTCTGAAGTAAGGGCGAAGGCGAGATGCTTGTGGCCGCTGCCGTCGTGGAGCGGGATTGTTCCGCCGGGGATGTGGACCGGCTGGGTTGTGGCATCGCGCTTGAAGAGCAATAAGACGTTTCGATCGGCGACGCTGTAGGCGAGGAATCGGGTGTCGCCGGCGATGCGGCGCAAACCGAGAACTTCTCCATAAAAGCTGGCCGCGCGATCGATGTCTTCCACATAGAGGCACGATTCAATGATTCCTGTTAGAGCGGGCACGGCGTTCTCCTCAGAAACCTTGGGCGATTAGTTTTTCTAAGGTGAGATTCGAATTTGACGATGCGGGTGTTGCACTGCGGGCATTGAGGTGGCGTTCCACGTATTTGCCGAGAATATCCCCTTCCAGATTTACGGCGTCGCCCGGTTTGCGGTGGCTGAGATTGGTGTGGGCGTAGGTGTATGGTATGACAGCGATTTCCGCGATGCGGTTATGCCAGCGAGCGACGGTGAGGCTGATGCCGTCGATAGTGATGGAGCCTTTGGGGACGATATAACGCGCGAATTCTTCGGGAACCTCCACACCCAGCCACCAATTTTCTCCTTCGGGCTGTAGGTGCGTCACGCGGCCGGTGCCGTCAACGTGACCCAGAACGAAATGGCCGCCGAATTCTTTTCCGGCGATGAGCGGCTGTTCGAGATTGACGCGCGCGCCTTCGGAAAGATGGCCGTCTTCCGCGCCGAACGAGGTTTTGTGAATGGTCTCGGCGGAAAGATCGGCGGAGAAGCGGTCTTTGTTCACGGAGACGATGGTGAGGCAGCAGCCGTTGACGGCGATGCTGTTGGAGACGGCCAGCGAAGGAGCGAGAGTGGGCGCGTGAATGGCGAGGTGGCCGCCCTGGTCATGGATGTCGAGCGATTCGATCGTTCCGAGGTGTTCAACGATTCCGGTAAACATCGTGTAAGTATCCTTCGATAGCGATATCGGGGCCAAACGAAAGGGTGCGGGTGCCGTGCAGCGGCGGCAAAGCGAGTTTTGGGGCGATGGCGAAGGGAACGCGATTGTCGCCGGCGATTTTCGGAGCGTAGAAAAGAAAAAGTTTGTCGACAATGCCGGCCTGGAGGGCCGTGCCGTTCAGCGTGGGGCCCGCCTCCAGCAAGACGCTGGTGATTTCGCGGCGCCCGAGTTCCTCGAGAACACACTGGAGATCGATGCGCCTTCCAATAGTCCGAACAACCACGACTTCGACTCCCGCCTTGCGCAAGATTCCCGCATTCCGGTAGTTCATTGGATCGTTGCCGCTAAAAACCAACAAGTCATTGCCGGCGGTTTTCACGATACGGGAGTGCCGCGAGAGGGAAAGCCTGGAATCCAGAATCACGCGCAACAAGAGGCGACGGCGGGGAAGGCCGCTGCGGTCGGTGAGAAACGGATCATCCACCTTGATTGTGCCGATACCCGTGAGAAGCGCGTCGGAAGCGTGGCGCATGCGGTGCACTTCTGCGCGCGATTCTTCGGACGTGATCCAGGCTGAGCGCTTGGGCGGGCCACGCTTGGTGGAAAGTTTTTTGTGCTCGCCGGGGAGAGCTAGCTGGCCGTCGAGCGTCAGCGCGGACTTCAGCGTCACAAACGGCTTCTTGGTGCCAATCCAGCAGGCAAAGGCTTCGTTTACCCGGCGAGCTTCATCTTCCAGGACGCCTGAGTGCGCCTCGATGCCTGCCGCGCGAAGCCGGTCGAATCCCCGGCCCGACGTTAACGGATGGGGATCTTCCATGGCGGCGACCACGCGACGAACGCCCGCGGCGATGATGGCTTCGGTGCAAGGGCCGGTGCGGCCGGTGTGATTGCACGGTTCGAGGGTTACGTATAGCGTCGCGCCCCGCACTTTTTCGCCAGCGGATTTGAGCGCCAGGATTTCCGCGTGATCGCGCCATTCGTATTGATGAAAACCTTCGCCAACGATTTCGCCGTCACGAACGATGACGCAGCCCACCAGCGGATTGGGACTGGCGAGGCCAGTGCCCTTGCGGGCCAGCGCCAGGGCGTGTTCCATGAAGCGAATGTCGTGTGCGTCCACGTTCTAATCGAAGAGAGAATCGGCGTAAGTTTGAGCGTCGAAGGGAACCATATCATTGATTTGCTCGCCGATGCCGACGAAGCGAATGGGCAAGCCAAGCTCGCGCGTGATGGCCACGACAATGCCGCCTTTGGCGGTGCCGTCGAGCTTGGTGAGGATGATGCCGGTGACGCCGACGCTGGAAGTGAATTCGCGGGCTTGCGCGAGACCATTCTGTCCGGTAGTGGCGTCGAGCACCAGCAACACATCGTGGGGCGCGCCGGGAATGACCTTCGCGGCCGTGCGCTTCATTTTCTCCAGCTCGGCCATGAGATTGGACTTGGTGTGGAGGCGTCCGGCGGTATCTACAATAACGACGTCGGCCGAACGGGCTTTCGCGGCAGCGACAGCATCGAAAACGACGGCAGCAGGGTCCGAGCCGGATTTTTGTTTGATGACTTCGATTCCATTGCGTTGCGCCCAGATTTCGAGCTGTTCGATGGCCGCGGCGCGGAAGGTATCAGCGGCGCAAAGGACCACGCTGCGGCCTTCCTGGCGCAGGCGGTAGGCGAGCTTGCCGATGCTGGTGGTTTTGCCGGCGCCGTTCACGCCCACGATGAAGATCACGCGGGTGCCACCGCCGTTCGTCGAAGCCGGCAGGCTACTCGCCGCCATTGGCTCCGCAGTGGCTGGCGCATTGAGGATGCGTACGAGGTGCGACTTGATCTCGCGCTTGAGTTGGGAAGCGTCGGAGAGCGCGTTGCGGTCCATCTTTTCGCGAACCGCGTCGAGAATTTCGCGCGTGGGCTTCACGCCGAGGTCCGCGGAAAGAAGCGCCGTTTCCAGATCCTTTAGAACGGAAGGATCGATCTTGCGTTCGCCGAGGAACATATTCTCGACAGTCTCGGAGAGCGCCGCTTTGGTCTTGCTGACCGAGGCCTTGAGCCGCTCGAGCAGCGACGGTTCGTTCTTTTGCTTGTCTTTATCTTTTTTGCCAAAGAGAGAAATCATACGGTCGAGCGCTTTGCTGATCGCGCAAACTAAAATTGTAACAGAAGCGCGGTAGAGCGCGGAAACAGTAGCCATGCGGAGCGCGCCGCTGGTTGCCGTCTTTGCGAGGCGGTGGCGCTCGGCGTCCTTCACGACCGGGCGAAGACGTACAAGGAGAAGTTTACGGTCCAATTGACCAAGTTCGATGGGACGACGGCTACGATCTCTAACCGATGAATCTCAGAGAGTGGGCGGCTTGGTTACACGGGCCGCCCTTTCGTTTTGGACCTGAGTTGTAGATCGGTTGAGATCCTTCGCTTCGCTCAGGATGACATTGGAGGAAATGGCGCCTTTGGGGGAGATTCGATTGTGCGTTGATAAATGTAAGCGGCGGGGCATATTCTAGTGCAGAGGTGTTTCGGTCAGGAGGCTGACATGTTCCAGCCCCGCCAGACCTATTTGATTTAGAACCGCTTTGGCATCGCCGTATTTGGCGCGTGCGTCCACCTTCAAATAAATCCTATTTTCCGCGCCGTTTTGGACTCCCTCGCGGATTTCATTTGGCAATTCTGCAAGGACAATTCGATGGTCGCGGAAAAAGATCGTGCCGTCGCGCCCTACAGTAATTTGCATGGCATCCTCTTTCAGGGCACCGGGCATGCGAGTTGAGTGCCGAGCTACGATCAGGTCCACGCTAGGTTCCCGCCGGTCGTGAGGTGTCCCCGGCATCAGCAGAAAAAGCAGGGCGAGCATGATGCTCACAAATCCCCAGACATCTATGCGGCAAAGAAGTTCATTTCTTCACCTCAGGGCTGCTAACTTGAATTGGTGTTTTGCCGGCCGCATTCGTTAACCCCCCTGCGCCCCAATGCGACCGACCGCTACTTAGTTAGACCTGGACTTCGACGGCGCTGAGGCGGAGCTTGCCTGCGGTGATTGTGGATTCGAGGGCGTTGACGACGACGCCGTCGAATTTCGCGCCGGTGAGGGAGCGAATCCGGCTGAGCGCAGTCTCGAGATCGATAGCGGATTGATAAGGCCGGTTGGTGGTCATGGCGTCCAGGGTATCGGCCACGCCGATGATGCGCGCCATCAGGGGAATCTGCTGGCCTTGCAAGCCGTAGGGGTAACCGCGCCCGTCCATATGTTCATGGTGGAGTTCGATGCCAGGAAGCATTTCCTTGAGCTGCGACACCGGCCGCATGATGTTCGCGCCTTTCACGGTGTGCTGCTTCATCAGCTCAAATTCTTCCGGTGTGAGCGATCCGGGCTTCTTGAGCACGCGATCTTCGACGCCAATCTTGCCGACATCGTGGAGCAGCGCGGCGATGCGCAGCTTGTCCAACTCTTCCGTGGAAAGCTCCAGCTCCTGGCCGATCAGCATGGAATACTTGGCGACGCGTCCGGAATGACCGCGCGTATACGGATCCTTTTCGTCGATGGCCGCCGCGAGCATGCGGATCGAGCCGATAAACAGTTCGCGGTTCTCTTCGGCGGCTTCCTTGAGCCGCTCGATGTATTCCTCGATGTCGCCGGCCATCTTATTGAAATTTTCGGCTAGCTCGCTGATTTCGGCGGCGCCGCGCACGGGCGAGCGCTGGTGAAATTCACCGCGGCTGATCGCGCGGGTGGAAGCCGCCAGGCCGCGGATGGGTTTGCTGATGCCCACGGCGAAGAAATAGCCGAAGAGGATGGCGATCAAAACGACCACGCTAACGAAGGCCAGCGCCTGCCGATTAAGCTCGTTTACGCCCGCGTCCGCGCGCGCCTGCTCCAAGCTGCGCTGGGCGATGACCGCCCAATTGATCTCGGGAAACGTGCTATAGGTGCCGATCATTTCCACGGGGTGCTTCTTCCCTGGCTCAGTGAAGCGAATCGTTTCCGTAGTGCGCAGGTCCTTGGGCAGCCCGCGGATTTGCGCGACGAGCTGCGAAGTGCCGCTGGCATCCACACCGGGCACGATATTTTTCGTGTCCGGATGAGCGACGATGTGACCGTAGTGATCGACCACAAAAACGGTGCGGCCACGCACGCTGGCGTCTTTCAGGCGCTGCAGGATGGGGTCCAGCGAAACGACGGCGGCCAGCATGCCCGTGAAGTTGTTGTTGATGTCGTTCAACGGGACGGCGATGACGAAAGCGGGGCGGTTGTCCGGCGCCAGCGCCAGGGGGTCGCTGCGGAATTCCCCGGATTGCATGCACCAGGCGAACGCGCGCTGCAAGGCTTTGGCTACGAAAGGATCCTGCTCGGCGCGGAAGTTCCCCTGCGAGGCGCTGGTGCCTTTGGCGGACTTGCCGACGGCAGTGAGATAGACAAACGTGTTGCGGTTGCTGTCGACGAAATCCTCGAGAAGCCGGGTAACTTTGGGTTCAGCGGCGGCGTCTTCCACGTTGTCGATGAGCCCGGTCAGGGCGAGGATCTGGCGCTCGCTGACGAGCTGCTGAGTCAGGTTGGACTCGAAGAGCTGAATCTCCTGGGCCAGAGAACGCGTCAGTTCGGCTTGCTGGACGCGTTCGGTATCGACGAGCTTTTCCTGGCTGAGCTGCAACACCTGGCGATGGTACAGGCCAATGGGTAGCGCACTCACGAGCAGCAGCGCCCCAAGCACCAGCCACAGGATGCGCACGCGCCCGGTGCGCAGGCGCCCCCACAGAGATGTATTGGCTGGTGTCATGGCTTGCCTTTATTTTAGGCGAATCGGCAGAGGCCAGCGCGGCGGAATGGAGCGGCGACGCGGAAGTGCAACTGGAACCTTGGTACTAGGGGAGAACTATTGGTGATGCGCTTTGTATTGTCAGCCAAGACACATTGCTGCACGCGGTTACTGCTAGGGGCGGCTGACAGCCGCGGCTATTCGCGCTTCAGCGGGCGGTCCATGATGTCGCGGATGGCCGCTCTCGGCGATTTTCCGTGATGCAGGAGGGCATCGACCTGCTCGGTAATGGGCATGTTCATTCCCGCCTCGCGCGCCAACGCCAGCAGCGGAGCCGTGGTCCCCACGCCTTCGGCGACCATGCGCATGCCGGCGAGAATTTCGTCGAGAGAGCGGCCTTTGCCGAGATCAATGCCGACTTGGCGGTTGCGGCTAAGGGAACCTGTGCACGTCAGAACGAGGTCGCCCAAGCCGGCCAGCCCGCTGAGTGTTTCCGGTTGCGCCCCGAGTGAAACGGCCAAGCGCGTCATTTCGGCGAGGCCACGCGTGATCAGCGCGGCAAGCGCATTCGAACCCAGTCCCAGTCCCTGACAAACACCAGCGGCAATGGCCATTACGTTTTTCATCGCGCCGGCAAGCTCGACGCCCAAGACGTCGTCGTTGGTGTACAGACGGAACGACGGCCCGGCGAATTCTTCCTGAAGTGTCGAGGCAAGAGTGGGATCGCGGGAGGCAAGAACCACGGCAGTCGGTTCGCCGCGGGCGGCTTCGGCAGCGAAAGATGGACCCGACAAAACGGCGATGCGCGGAGGAAATCTCGCGGAAATGACTTGCTGGAGCACTTCGCTGATGCGCGCATGAGAAGACGGTTCCAAACCCTTGGTGGCGCTCACAAACGCGCTGCCGGGCGAGATATTCCCGAGTGCTTTTGTGTAGACACTCCGGGCATGAGCGGAAGGCACGGCGCCGACAACGATGTCCGTCCCCTCAAGACCTTCCTGCAAATCGCTGGTGACGTGAACCTTTGCGGGCAAGGGATGCCCCGGCAGGTAGGCTTGATTTTCGCCATGGCGGCGAATGGATTCGGCAAGTGCGGCGTTCCGGACCCACAGAGAAATCTCGTGCGAGCGGTGGCTGCGCGAAAAAACAATCGCAAGCGCCGTGCCCCAGCTTCCACCGCCGAGGATGGCGATCTTGGTCATTCCTCATCCTTTTTATTGCCAAACGAGAATTTTGGCTCTTGGCCCTCAACGAGGCGCTGAATATTGGCGTCGTGTTTGTACACCACGAAGATCGCAATGCCCAGCGATCCAAACGTGACGATGTGCGGCGGGGCATGATGCGGCGCCCAGAGAAAGTATATGAGCAGTGGAATCGCGGATGCTGCCGCGATGGAACCGAGTGAAACGTAGCGCCAAAACGCCACCACCAGGATGAACAGCAGCAGCGCGCCCAACAGGGCATAGGGGCTGAGGGCCAGAAAAATCCCCGCAGCCGTGGCCACGCCTTTGCCGCCCCTGAATTTCAGCCATACCGGGTAGCAGTGCCCGAGGAGCACCAGGAAAGCGGCGATCATCATCCAAATTACGTTTTCGTTCGTCAGCCGCGCAGCAAAGATGACAGAGACCGCGCCTTTGGCCGCATCCAGAAGGAGCGTCAGTATTCCCGCGATTGGCCCCACGACGCGCGCAACGTTGGCCGCGCCGATGTTACCGCTGCCTGCTTTGCGAACGTCGGCGCGGCCAAAAAGTTTGGCCAAAATCAATCCGAAGGGAGTGGAGCCGAGCAGGTAGGCGGCGACGGGAGTCCACAAAACGGTCAGCGAGTTTTCCAGCATGCGCCGCTAAGCCTCCGCCTCCGCGAACGGGAAGGATTGCACGGTAGTGTACTCCGCTCCCGAGGGTTTCAGCTCGCTCTCGATAAGATGGAATGCCCGAGCGTGGAGCGAGCCGAAAACGCGCGTGGCGTTCTGCTCGATCGCGGCGCGCAGTCTTCCAGTTGAGCCGGGCGGATCAAAGCGGGCGAGTGTGAGGTGCGCCTTGAACGCCCGCTGTTCGCGCGGAATACCAAGGTGTTGCAAAGCGCGCTCGAGGTTGGCGGCGAGAGTGGCCAGATTCGGCGAGCCTTCGATACCGGCCCACAAGACCTTGGGATTTTTTTCGTTCGGGAAAAAGCCCAGGCCTCGGAATTTCAGCGTAATAGGTTCACCGGACGGCATGCTTGCAAGCGCGCTGCAAATTGGCGCCAGCCGCGCGGCAGCAACTTCACCGATGAATTTGAGCGTCACGTGGAGATTTTCCGGGAGCTCCCACCGCGGCGCTGTTCCCAAAGATTGCTCCGCCGCCTTGTGCAATACCTTGATCAGCGAGGCGAGCTTTTCTCGCACCTCGGCGGGAATTTCCAGTGCGACGAAGAGCCGCACGGCTCAGCCCCGCTTGGGAGGCGCAGCACCGTTGTACAGCAAATGGATGCGCACCATATCGAGAGCGACTTGGGTGGCTTGCCAGCGGATGGATTCGCGATCGCCGGGAAAGCGCACGCTACGTTCCTTGACGCCGCCCGCGTGCGACAGCGCGATGTGTACCGTGCCCACGGGTTTTTCTTCGTTGCCGCCACTTGGACCCGCTATGCCGGTAATGCCCACGCCCAGCGTGCTGCCCACGCGGCGGCGAATCCCTTCCGCCAACGCGGCGGCGACTTCGCTGCTGACGGCGCCCTTGGCGAGGATCATTTCTGGCGGCACGTCGGCCCATGCGCTTTTGAGTTCGTTGCTGTAGCAAACCACCCCGCCGAGAAAATACGACGAGCTGCCCGCGATGCTGGTGAGCCGCTGCGCCAGCAATCCGCCGGTGCAGCTTTCCGCCACGGAGATGGTGGCGTTGTGCAGCGTCAGCTCGCGCGCTACCACTTCATCCAGTGAAGCACCGTCTTCAGAAAAGATGCGGTCCGTCAGCGCGATCTCAAAGCCCTGAACAATGGCGTCGAGCAACTTTTTCGCATGCTGAGCGTCGCCGGTCCACAGCCGCAGATGAAGCTGTATCTCGCCGGGAGCGGCAAGGATGGTGGTATTCACTTCGGGATAGCGCGTGTAAATGGGCTTGATGCGCTCCTCGACGTGAGATTCGCCGAGGCCGGCCACGCGCAACTCGCGGTGAAACATCCGCACGCCCGAGCTGCGGCGCTCCAGCCGCGGCAAGATATGCTCGCGGAACATGGGCTTCAATTCGCGCGGCGGTCCGGGAAGCAGCGCGATCATCCGGCCCGCGTCTTCGATCCACAAGCCCGGCGCGGAGCCCCGCGGATTTTCGAGCGCTTCCGCGCCTTCCGGGACCATCGCCTGGCGGACGTTGACCTCTGGCATCTCGCGTCCGAGGGCGCGAAAGCGCCCTTCGATGTAGCGCAAAATCTTGTCGTTGCGCAGAAGCTTGCGCCCTAGAAGCTCCGCCACCGTCTCGCGCGTCAGGTCGTCTTCGGTCGGTCCAAGTCCGCCCGATGCGATGACCAGTTCCACCCGCCCCAGCGCTTCCTTGAACGCCGCGCTCAGCAACTCGCGGTTATCGCCAAGGATGGATTTCCGCACCACCTCGATCCCAATCTTATTCAACTCTTCGGTGAGAAACAGGGAATTGGTGTCGACGCGGTCCGGAGTCAGCAGTTCCGAACCTACGGCGATGATTTCCGCTTTCATTGGTGCATGGATCCGGGCAGCGGCAGGCCGCGGACGTCCCAGTCAAGCGTGTAGAGTGCGCCGCTGGTGGCGAGAAGCGCGCGCCCCGAAGATTGCAGGGCAAGGCCGACAAGGCCAGGGCCGCTCAGAACGATCTCCGCGTGGCCCTGCGGAGTGATGCGCACGATGCCGCGCCTGCCCGCGTAAGACGCGGCGACGTAAAGATTGGCCTCGCGGTCGAAAGCCAGCCCCTGCGGACGCCCGAGCCCGCGGAAAAAGACCAGCACTTCGCCGCCATGCGTGATGCGATACACGCGGTCGAAACTCGAAGTAGTCGGCCCGGCCACGTACAGGTCGCCGCTGGGATGAAACGCCAGATGGTACGCGGCGACGGACGGCTCGAGCGTCGCAAAAACGAAAATTTCGCGGCTGGCGCTGATTTTGAAAATCGTTCCGCTGCGGTCGCCCACGT
>JAYVMO010000245.1:0-2874 GCA_043758915.1 Acidobacteriota bacterium
GGCGCGGCGCTTGATGATGGGGGCGGGGACTTCGCTGGAGAAATTGGCGGCTTGGGTGCCGGGGCGCTTCGAGAAGGAGAAGACGTGGAGATACGTGAAGGGGAGACGCTCGATGAAGGAGAGGGTGGCGGCGTGGTCGGCTTCGGTTTCGCCAGGAAAGCCGGTGATGACGTCGGCGCCGATGGCGGCGTGGGGTAGGCGCTCGTGGATTAATTCGACGCGGCGGGCGTAATGTTCGGCGCGGTACCAGCGGTGCATGGCGGCTAGGATGCGGTCGGAGGCGGATTGCAGGGGCATGTGGAAGTGTTGAGCGATGCGGCCGGACCCGGCGAAGAGATCGATGAGGTCCTGGGTGACGTCGAGGGGCTCGATGGAACTGATGCGCAGGCGCTGGACGTGGGTTTCGTCGAGGATGCGGCGAAGGAGATCTTCGAATTCGACGCGAGGCGAAAGATCGCGGCCGTAGGCGCCGAGGTTGATGCCGCTGAGGACGATTTCGCGGAAGCCGGAATCGCTGAGGCGCTGGATTTCCTGGAGAACGGTTTCGGGAGGGAGACTGCGGCTCTTGCCGCGAACGAAAGGAATGACGCAATAGGAGCAGCGGGAATTGCAGCCGTCCTGAATTTTCAGAATTGGGCGGGTGTGATTCCCTTCCCCGCCGAGGATGGGTGCGGATAAGAAATCAGAGCGGTCGAAAATATTGCCGGTCAAGATCGTGGCAAGACGCGTCGAATCGAGCGGGGCAAGCCCCGCCCCTGCGACGGAATGCGGTCCATTGTCCACGCGAGCGAGAGTGGTCGCCGGAACGAAATCGCGATTCGTGGCGGAGACGAAATTCGAGTTTACTGGAGAGAGGAGTTGTTCTGTGGGCGAGGCGATGAGTTGCGGCGAGATCGATTCGATGAGATGAGGAATTTGCGGTTTGTGGGAATTGCCGACGACCCAGGTGACGCCCGGGAGTGCGGCAAGCTCCTCCGGGGCGCGCTGGGCGTAGCATCCGGTGACGATGACGCGGGCGGCGGGATTTTGCGCATGGATTTTTCGAATGGCGGCGCGGGCTTGGGAATCGGCGGCGGAGGTTACGGTGCAAGTATTTACGATAACGACGGCGGCGGCGGAGGGATCGGATGCGGGGGTAAAGCCGCGGTCGAGCAACTGGCGTTCGATGGCGGCGCCATCGGCTTGCGTGGCGCGGCAGCCGAACTGCTGGATGTAGAAAGTGGACAAGAATACACCGGCCCGGACAAAGCTATCGGAACGAAAACAGCGACGAATTGTAGAGTACGACAGATGGCGCGAATTATGCCAGAAGCCGCCGATAGGAAGATGCAGCGGCTGTTGTAGCAACATAATTCTGTCACCCTAACAGCAGCATAAAAATGTCACCCTCCAGCGGTGCTGGTGTGTTGGAGGCGGGTATCGCCGTGGTAGAGCGAGACCCGGCCGTCGAGAGCCTGGTACAGCTGAATTTTTGCGCCCGCGAAGATGCATCTCTTTCGGTAGCACAGCTAATCTTGGCTGTGCTCTTCTCTATAGACTTTCAACTTTTAGCGTTTAACCTCCCGACTCCCATAAGTCTTTCATTTGCCTCTCTAACGCACTCCGCGCCCATAACCGCTTTCTTTGCCACTCTTACCTCCAAAAACATCGGGGGAGGCGGGAGGGGGAGGCAAAGCGAGTTGGAAGTCGGCGCGAGAAGAAATGCACTTGAAACCAATGGAGCGAGGGGAGCATCCTTGTAGAGGAAGGGCAAGTGAAAGGCCCAGCAAGCCCGGGTACCAGGTGCTGCTTATGCGGCGTTCAGTGACCTTTATTCGACATTCCTCGATCCTTATGCGGCTTTCGATGATCGTTGCCAGTTCTCTCCTATTTATTCCAACGATGGTCCAGGCGCAAGGGCGGGGAGCAGCGCCTGCCGTGAGGGTGATGGCGCGCCCGATGGTTGCAGCGCCGCACGTCATAGCGCCGCCGCACGTGATAACCCCCGTTGGGCAGATGGCCGTGGTGCATGGTTCAGCCGGGACGCGAGTCGTGACGCGGGCGGTGCCGAGCGCTGTGCATGTTGGAGTGGGTCCGGTAAGAGTGGTGCGGCGGACCCGCAACGTGCTTCCGAACGTAACGTTCGAGCGGCAATTCAATGAAGAAGAATTCGACGAGAATTCGTTCGATGCACCGGGGCTGGGTTTTGACGCCGTGCACTTCGCGGCCACGCACCCGCGCGATTCTGACAAGCGTAGACACCGCGGAGATTTTGCCGCGTTCTTCCCGTTTTTTGACGGAGGATTTTTCCTTCCGTCCGCGCCGGTAGTGGTGGAAGAAGCGCCGGCGGGCGAAGGGCAGCCCGAGGAGATCGTGGAAAGCGATGCTCCGGAAACGGCGCGGCGTGTGCGAACGCATGTGCGCGAGCGCGAGCAGACAGAAGCGCCGGTGATTTCGCGGGACGTGGCGCCGCAGCCGCCGGCTCAGACGGAAGAATATGTTTTCGTGCGGCGTGACGGCACGCTTTTCTTTGCGATTGCTTATTCCTGGGACCACGGGATGCTGCGGTATGTGACCACCGAAGGATTGCGGCGCAGCGTGGCACGCGAAGCGCTGGACCTGGACGCCACGCAACAATTCAACGAACAACGCGGGATGAATTTCCGCGTGCCTGCCTGAAATTCTACTTCTTCGCTGGCTCCGGCATCACGTAACCCGAACGGGCCGGCAAGCCCGCGCGCTCAAACTGCACGGTGGTGTGGTTGATCCCAAATTCTCGTGCGGCTTTTTCCTGGATGGAGGCGAGCACGCGCTCGCAGGCGTCGAGGTGCATGTCGGGAATCCGCGCGTGGAGGCTGAGCGCGTTGTGCCCGCCGCCGAGCGACCAGATGTGCA
>JAYVMO010000246.1:0-5369 GCA_043758915.1 Acidobacteriota bacterium
GAAAGGAGTCTGTTTTTTTGCGGTAAGAATAGTGCCAAGTGAAAATGGAATGAAAGTCGTGGGATTCGGCCCCTTGAAATTAGTCTCTGGTGCACTGCCCGCATGGGCGCGCTGAAGAGCTTGGCAACATTTGGCAACAATCGACTTTTGTAGTGTTGGTAACCCCTTCGTTCGATGACGCTTGGAATTGCGGGATGCCATTCGATTCCCGTCGCCCGCTCCGGATTCCCGGCCACCATTGAACTCCCTCCCCCAACTGCTCATCCTTGTAGCAATGGAAATGCCGGGGTACACTCTCGCTTGCCTGTTCGGGGAGGTACGCGATGGAACGCAATGTGCGCTGCGGCCTGATTCAGGCCCGTTGTGAATGGTCTCCGGAAAAATTCTCTCTTGCCCAAATCAAGGAAAAAATGATCTTGAAGCACGAGCGCCTGATCGCAGGCGCCGCCAAGAAAAAAGTGCAGGTGCTCGGCTTGCAAGAGCTTTTTTATGGCCCGTACTTCTGCGCGGAACAGCACACGCGCTGGTACGAACTTACCGAGCGCGTCCCCAACGGGCCCACGATCGCGCGCATGCAAAAACTGGCCAAGCGCTATCACATGGTGCTGGTCGTCCCCGTTTACGAGACGGAAATGACCGGCGTCTATTACAACACCGCCGCGGTGATCGATGCCGACGGGCGCTACCTCGGAAAATACCGCAAGCACCACATTCCGCACTGCCACCCCGGCTTCTGGGAAAAGTTTTACTTCACGCCCGGAAACGCAGGGTATCCGGTTTTCAAGACGCGCTACGCCCGCGTTGGTGTTTACATCTGCTACGACCGGCATTTCCCAGAGGGTGCACGAATTCTCGGGCTCAACGGCGCGGAAATTGTCTATAACCCCTCGGCGACTGTCGCCGGCCTCTCCGAATATCTTTGGGAGCTGGAGCAGCCCGCCCACGCCGTCGCCAACGCCTATTTTGTCGCGGCCATCAATCGGGTGGGCACCGAACACCCCTGGAAGATCGGCGAATTCTACGGTAAGAGCTACTTCTGTAATCCCAGGGGGAAAATCGTGGCCCAAGCCAGCCGCGACAAGGAGGAGCTGCTTGTCGCCGACCTGGACCTCGACGAAATTCAGAAAGTCCGCGACACTTGGCAGTTCTATCGCGACCGCAGGCCGGAATCCTACAGCGAGATCACGCGCACCCGCGCGGTAGAAAATTCGGAAGCGGCCGATTGAAATGGACAGCCGCGGCGACCGGCAGCGACCTGCCATGCATTCCGTGGCGACGAGCATTCTGGACCTCGACGATGAATGACGCGCAAACTTCTTCTCTTGCCGCCGAAACGATTCGCAGCAGTTCTCTATACAACAAGGATCTTGCCCCGGTCTCCCCCGAGCGCCGCACCTGGCGCACCTACAACTACGCCGCCCTGTGGATCTCCATGAGCGTGAACATTCCCACCTACATGCTCGCGAGCGCCATGATCGCCGGCGGCATGAACTGGCGTCAGGCGCTCTTCACCGTCTTCCTCGGAAATGTTCTCGTGCTGGTTCCGATGCTCTTGAACGCGCATGCCGGAGCGCGTTACGGCATCCCGTTTCCCGTTTTCGCGCGCGCCTCATTCGGAGTTCTCGGCGCGAACGTACCCGCGATCCTGCGCGCGCTGGTGGCCTGTGGCTGGTTCGGCATCCAAACCTGGATTGGCGGCGAAGCGATCAACGCCATGATTGTGGCCCTCGCGCCGCGTTGGGCGCATTTCCCATACGGTGCGCCGCTCTGCTTCGGTTTTTTCTGGCTGCTCAATGTCCTGGTCATTTTGCGCGGCATCGAAACCATCCGTTTCCTGCAAGGCGTTTCCGCTCCTTTCCTTCTCTTGATCGGTCTGGCTCTTCTGCTCTGGGCTCGCGGCAAAGCCGGCGGCTTCGGCCCCATGCTCGCCACGCCCTCCAAGTTTCAGAATTTCGGGGAATTTTTCCGCTTTTTCATTCCTTCCCTCACCGGTGTCGTCGGCTTTTGGGCTACGGTCTCGCTCAATATTCCGGATTTCACGCGTTACGCACGCAGCCAGCGCGACCAGGTTGTCGGCCAGGCCCTCGGCCTTCCCGCCACCATGACGTTCTACTCCTTCATCGGCATCGCGGTCACCTCCGCCACCATGATTATTTTCGGCGAGGCTTTGTGGAATCCCGTCGCGGTGCTGGCGCGCCTCGGGAATCCGTGGGCCGTGGTCCTCGCGATGGTGGCGCTGCTGATGGCCACGCTCAACGTCAACGTGGCCGCCAACGTCGTCTCTCCCGCAAACGATTTCTCCAATCTCTCTCCACGGCGCATCAGCTTTCGTACCGGCGGATTGATCACCTGCGTCATGGGAATTGCCATGCAGCCGTGGAAGCTGATGGCCAATTACGGCACCTACATCTTCGGCTGGCTCGTGGGCTATTCGGGTTTTCTGGGGCCCATCGCCGGCGTTTTGATTTGCGATTATTTTCTGATCCGCAAGAAAATACTTGTCGTCGAAGATCTTTACCAACGCGGTGGCCGCTACGAATACTCGCGCGGCTTTCATTGGCAGGCCATCGCTGCGCTCGCCGCCGGTGCGGGTGTGGCGTTCGTGGGGCTGGCCGTTCCACCGCTGCGCATTCTTTACAACTACGCGTGGTTCGTAGGTTTTGCGGTGAGTTTCGCCGTCTACGCGGCTATGATGAACAAACCTCATCTGGCCGTTGAACCCGCGGACTAAAGAGCAAGCAGGAGAGACCTCATGCACTTTGGCATCACCATCAAGCCGGACATCTCCGTCGAACGCATCGTGGGGCTTGCGCGGCAAGCCGAAAACGCGGGCTTCGGCTACGGCTGGATTTTCGATTCCCATGTGCTGTGGATGGACCCGTTTCCCCTTCTGGCACTCATGGGCGCGAACACCAAAAACATGCGGCTGGGAACTTGCGTCACCAACCCCGCCGTCCGCGATGTAACCGTCGCCTCCAGTTTGTTCGCCACCTTGAACCTGGCCACGCATGGGCGTATGCAAATGGGCATCGGCCGTGGCGACAGTTCCCGGCGCGTTCTCGGGAAAAAGCCCACAACCCTGGAAAACCTCGAGGAGTTTGTGCGCGCCTTCCGCGAGCTGAATGCCGGCAAAACCATCCAGCACGAGGGCGTGAGCGCGCGCTTTCCGTGGGCGAGCGCAGGCGTTCCTCCCGTATGGGTGGCAGGCTACGGTCCTAAAGCTTTGCGCACGGCGGGGCGCATCGGCGATGGCGTCATTCTCCAGTTTGCCGACCCCGACCTCATCGATTGGTGCATGGGCTTCGTTCGCGAAGGCGCTCGTGAAGCGGGCCGCGATCCGGCCAAAATCGAAGTCATGTCCGCCGCACCAGTCTGGGTTTCCGACGATTTGGCCCTGGCCCGGGAAAGAGTGCGCTGGTTCCCCGCGCTGGTCGCCAACCACGTCGTGGATCTCGTTTCACGCTACAAGCCCGAAGAGCTTCCCGCATCCCTCACATCGTTCATCCGCAATCGCGGCAGTTACGATTACCTGCATCACGCGGAGGTGGGAAGCGACAATGCCAGCTTCGTGACCGATGAGATTGTCGACCGTTTCTGCATCGTCGGCCCGGTTGCCGAGCATCGCAAAAAGCTCGCCGCCCTTCGCGCCGTGGGCGTCACGCAGTTCAACATCTATTTGATGTGCGGTGAAGAAGAGCAGACCCTGGACGTGTATGCCCGGGAGGTCCTGCCCCATTTTCAAGTAAAGGTGTCATCCTGAGGCCGCGCCTTTTGCGGCCGAAGGATCTCAACTCACAATATTTGCAAGACTCGCTATTCAGTCCAGGCTCGAGGGAACTTTATGCGTTTTGACACCATAATTCGCAACGGCACCATCGTCACGGCGACGGACACTTACACGGCGGACGTCGGCATCGCCGGCGATAAAATTTCCGCCATCGCCGCGCAACTCCCCATCGAAAATGCCACCCGCGTGATCGATGCGGCAGGGCTTTACCTCCTGCCCGGCGGGATCGATGTACACACCCACCTGGACATGCCCTTTGGCGGCACCACCAGCGCCGACGATTTCGAGACCGGCACGATTGCAGCGGCATTTGGCGGCACCACCACGCTGATCGACTTCGCCATCCAGTACAAAGGACAAACACTGCGGCAGGCGTTTGACGGCTGGATGCAGAAAGCCTACGGCAAGGCCGTGACGGACTACTCATTTCACTGCATCATCACCGACCTCGGGGCGGCGCAGCTCGAGGAGATGGGCCAGCTCATCCGCGAAGGAGTCACCAGTTTCAAACTCTTCATGGCCTATCCCGGCGTGTTTATGCTCGACGACGCCACCATCTTCCGCGCCATGTCGCAGGCCGCGAAGCATTCTGGCCTGATCTGCATGCACGCGGAAAACGGCGGCGTCATCGACGTCATGGTGCAGAAGGCATTAGCGGAAGGGAAGCGCGCGCCGAAGTACCACGCACTCACGCGCCCCACGACTGCCGAAGCCGAAGCCACTTCGCGGGCCATTGCGCTGGCGGAAATGGCCGGCGCGCCGGTCTACATAGTTCATCTCTCGTGTAACGAAGCGCTCGAAAAAGTCCGCGAAGCCCGCGACCGCGGTCTACCCACATACGCGGAAACCTGCCCGCAGTATTTGTATCTCTCGCTCGAGAATATGGATGCGCCGGGATTCGAGGGTGCGAAGTACGTCTTCACGCCGCCGCTCCGCGAGAAATGGCACCAGGAGAAGTTATGGCAGGGATTGGCGCAGGATACGTTGCAGGTAGTTTCCACCGACCACTGTCCGTTCTGCTTCAAGGAACAAAAAGAGCTGGGCAAGGATGACTTCACCAAAATTCCCAACGGTGGCCCCGGCATTGAGCACCGCCTGAGCCTCATCTACACGGGCGGCGTCCATGGTGGGCGTTTTTCGAAGAACCGCTTTGTGGAACTCGTCTCCGCCACTCCTGCGAAACTATTTGGCCTCTATCCCCGCAAGGGCACGATCGCCGTTGGTTCGGATGCAGATCTCGTGATCTTCAATCCCGACGAAGAACAGGTCATCAGCGCCAGCACGCATCACATGCGCGTGGACTATTCCATGTTCGAAGGCATCAAGATCAAAGGCGTCCCGAAAACGGTGATGTCGCGCGGCCGCGTGGTGATCGAAGGAGGGAAATTCGTCGGCCGCCCCGGAGCAGGGCAGTTCATACGCCGCCAGACCTTTTCGAATGTCTAACGCGCTTGCCTTTTCGGAGCAGCGTTCATCGCTGTGTCGAGTGAAGTCTTTTCCCCAGCCGTAAGCGCGCGCGAAGCGCCCTTGCCAAGCTCGCCCAGCCCTAACGACCCGATCGCAACGCGCACCAGGCGCAGCA
>JAYVMO010000247.1:0-4210 GCA_043758915.1 Acidobacteriota bacterium
GTGATCGCCGCCACTCCATAACATCCGTGCGCCGCGAAGGTCTTCAAATCCGCGCACGTTCCCGCACCGCACGAGGGATCGAATCCCGCAATGGTCAGCAAAATCGGCGGCGTAGCGTTGCCATGTGCATTGTGGTTGCTCATCGTTTCGCGTTTAGCGCCCCATGCTTCGACGAAAATAGCCGGTCGCGTTCTTCCGCCGCGAATTTTCTCGTGGCGCCAGGAAACGCACCAGCAACTGCGAATGTACGCGCGCAAATTCCCGCGCGCAACAAAAATATAGTGTGAGTTATCGATTTCCGCCGCGTGTCACGGGAAAAGGCCGCGGACGAGGGTGGCTTCGGCGACGCGGCTGACGGCGAGGATCATGGCGCCGGCGCGCGGCGGTACGTGGTGCTTGCGCATGGTGTCCACCATTTCGTGGAAGGCGCGCACCATGGTCTTTTGCAAACGCGCATTCACTTCTTCCGCCTCCCAGATGAGCCCCTGTAGGTTCTGCACCCACTCGAAGTAGCTCACCGTGACGCCGCCGGCGTTCGCCAAAATATCCGGCAGCACGGTAATGCCGCGCCGCGCCAGGATTTCGTCCGCGTGCGGCGTGGTCGGGCCGTTGGCGGCTTCCGCGACGATGCGCGCCTTGATCGCTTCCGCGTTCTGTAATGTAATGACGTTTTCCAGCGCCGCCGGCACCAGAATGTCGCACTTCATGGTCAGCAGCTCGTCATTGGTCAGGCGCGACGCACCCGGCATGCCGACAACAGTTCCCGAGCGCTCCTTATAACGGATGGCTTTCACGGGATCGATGCCGCGGGAATTCGTCACGCCTCCGCGCGTGTCGCTCAGCGCGATGATCTTCGCTTTTTTCTCCGCGAAGAGCCGCGCCGCCGTCGCACCAGCGTTGCCGAAGCCCTGGATCGCTACCGTCGCTCCGCGCAGCGAAATCTTCTTCAGCTTGCACGCTTCTTCCACCACGTACACAAGCCCGCGCGCGGTCGCTTCATCGCGCCCCGCCGAACCGCCGACCGAGAGCGGCTTGCCGGTCACCACCCCGTGCGCCGCGTGGCCCACGATCATGGCGTACGTATCCATGATCCACGCCATGGTCTGCGAATCCGTGTACACGTCCGGAGCGGGAATGTCCTGATCCGGCCCGATGATGGGAAGAATTTCGCTGGCGTAGCGCCGCGTCATTCTCTCGAGCTCGCTCTTCGACATGCGCTTGGGGTCGCAAATCACTCCGCCCTTCGCGCCGCCGAACGGCACGTTCATCACCGCCGTCTTCCACGTCATCCACGCCGCCAGCGCTTTCACTTCATCGAGCGTCACGTTCGGGTGGTATCGAATTCCGCCCTTGCCCGGCCCGCGCGCCACGTTGTGCTGCACGCGGTAGCCCGTCAAAACTTTTACCTGGCCGTTATCCATCTTCGTGGGGATGGAAACTTCCAGCACGCGTTTCGGCGTGCGCAAAATCTGCCGCAAGCCCGGATCGAGTTTCAGAAATTCCGCCGCCATATCGAACTGAATCTGCGCAATGCGAAATGGATTTAAGTCCTCGCGCGGAGCGATTCTCGGCACCATCGGCGGCGTGCCAATCTGTCTTGTCGGGGCTAGGGGCTTTGCGACCGTGGCCATCGGCGTCGGTCCTTTCGTCAACTCGTTTTATTTTTTTTCTCTTGCAAAACTTTTCTTTCACTGGGCCTAAAAATTCTCAAATTCTTTTTCAAGTCGCCGCGCTCAACCGTTCGCCGCAAATTTCCGCGTGCTCCCCGCGTACTGGTCGCGGCAAGCGATGGAGCAAAAGTGCAGCACCTCGCCCCCCTCTCGCAGCGGAATCGCCAGCACCTCGGCGATGTGCACGCCGCACACCGGGTCGCGCACCAGGCGGCGTGCCGTCCCCGGCGTCTCCGCCGTGGGAGCGGCAGCCGTGGATTGCGCCGGATTGCTCGCGGCGCCGCGCAACATCCGCGCCACGATGCGTCGAAGGAGCGCGACGCTCCAGGAAACAATCAGCAGCCAGAACACAAACCTAATAACACGAGCAAGAAAGTTCATGGTAATGATTGTGCGCGCAACGGCCCGAAATCCAAAGTCCCCAAAGCCGCAGTGAGGGGAGTGTATGCAAGGCGAAAAGGGTAGGTCAAACGAAAAGGTGTGAATTCAACAGGTTGCGAGGCGAATTGTGTCCTTCCTCTTTAGGCAAAATAGCCTCAAATTCAATGGTAAACACTTAAATATCAATGGCTTACGCGGTAGGGGCATGATATATCGTGCCCCTACGGGCAGTATCTAACCCCCTGCCGGGATGCGGTCGATACCCATATAAGGACGCAAGACCTCGGGAATCAGGATCGAGCCGTCGGCCTGCTGATAGTTCTCCACGATGGCGATCCAGGTGCGACCCACGGCAAGGCCCGAACCATTCAGTGTGTGAACGAATTCGCTTTTGCCGCCGCCTTTGGGCTTGAAGCGGATGCCGGCGCGGCGCGCCTGGAACGCTTCGCAATTCGAGCAGGACGAAATTTCGCGGAATTCGTTGCTCGAAGGCAGCCACACTTCGAGGTCGTACGTTTTCGCGGAGGCGAAGCCCGTGTCGCCGGAGCAAAGCAGCATGGTTCGGTAGTGCAAACCGAGCTTCTGGAGAATCGTTTCGGCGTTGGCGACCAATGTCTCGTGCTCTTCGTAACTTTTCTCCGGGTGCGTGAACTTGAAAAGCTCGACTTTCTGGAATTGGTGCTGGCGCAAAATGCCGCGGGTGTCTTTTCCGGCGGCGCCGGCTTCCGAACGGAAGCAGGCGGTCCAAGCGGTGACGTGGATGGGAAGTTTTTCCTCGGGAATGGTTTCGTCGCGGTAGAGATTGTGGAGCTCGACTTCGGAAGTGGGCGTGAGCCAGAAGTCGGTGTCCTGAATCTTGAAAAGATCGGCTGCGAATTTCGGCAATTGCCCGGCACCCTGAAGCGATGCGGTATTCACGAGGAACGGCGGGAGGATTTCCGTGTAGCCGTGTTCGCGCGTATGCACATCGAGGAAGAAATTCGCGAGGGCGCGTTCGAGGCGCGCCCCCCAGCTTTTGTACACGGCGAAACGCGCGCCGGTGATTTTCGTGGCGGCGGGAAGATCGAGGATGCCCGCGGCTTCGCCTATTTCCCAGTGCGGCTTGGGGGTGAAATCGAAATTCGGCGGCGTGCCCCAGCGGCGGACTTCGACGTTGTCCGCGGCGCTGGTGCCCACGGGCACTGAGGAGTGCGGGACGTTGGGAATCGTGAGAAGCAGATCGCGCTGCGTGGCATCCAGCTCGGCGATGCGCTCGTCCGAGTTCTTAATGTGCTCGGAGACCTGCTTCATCACGGCGATGAGTTTGTCGGCGTCGAGCTTTTCCTTTTTGAGGCGCGCAATCTCGTCGCTGGCCTTGTTGCGCTGGGCTTTGAGCTGCTCGGTGGCAGTGATGAGTTCGCGGCGGTCCTTGTCGAGCGCGCGAAACGCGTCGAGGTCGAGCGTGATGCCGCGCTTCCTGGCCATTTCGGCGAAGACGTCGAGGTGGTCGCGAAAGTAGTTGAGGTCGTGCATGACTTTGGAAGAATAGCGTAGACCAGTGGCAGGTGGCGAGTGATCCGTCGGCTTCACTCTGCCTTAGTTAACCGTAACGACCCCTTCCCCTCGGTTTTTTTGCAAGTGTTTATTCTATGGGGAAGAGGAGCCAGGGATCGCGAGGGTTTGGGCGGGGGAGCTGGTGCGGAAAGCGATTCGAGGAGGGCAAAAGTTCAAAGTTGAAGAGTCGAGGAGCAGGAAGGATAAAAGGGGAGAGTGCGCCTGATATGTTGGGCGAACGGCATCCGTGGAGGTGAAGATTGCAGGTAACACGACGGAGGATAGCACATTATAGCATGCCAGTTAAGTACTGTTTTTATACTGTTCAACTGATGCGGTAAGTGGATGAAGAAGCGACTAGTTAAGGTGGTAGGAGCCGGGGCGCTTGCGGCTAAGACTTGCTTGACATGTTCTTGACATTTCCTTGACACGGGAAGCGCGCAGGCATAATATCCATCGCAAGTCGGCCGGCACCAGGGCGCGAGCCCATTTCTACTTGTAGCATGCAAACTGAATCTCGTATCCCGGCACCCTCTCGCGAAATCCGCGCTTGCGGTGACGAGAAGCGACTTTCAAATCTCGCGCGCGATGCGGCTGACCGCCAGTCGAGGAGGAAAACATGTCGA
>JAYVMO010000248.1:0-6278 GCA_043758915.1 Acidobacteriota bacterium
TGAAAGGTCAAGAACCCCCCGCCATTCGCATTGGACGAGAACGAGAACACGGTTGACTCGAGAGCTGTGCCACAGCCTTCGACGCAAGGGGGATCGGTGACCACCATCTTGGGATCTACGGGGACGCTATCCGCGCGGACAACAGTGGCCGATACCAGAAGTATGAAAATGGGGAAAGCCAGGCATCTAATCTTCATTACACACACCTCCTGCTTTCTTACTTACAAGCATTTAATAGGCCAACTGAAGTCTCAACCTGGCCCGCCAATAAACCATTTAGAATCATCGTCACCCTCTCGAATCCACGACGCGTGCAAGATTAACTGGGCAAAGACTTTCACACATTGCGCAATGGAGTTTCCGAGTTGGCAAATTCTTTTCTTTGTCCTCTAGGATAAGATCGCCAAGACCTAGTACTACTGGATCTTCTACGATCTGCTCTTGCACTCACTTTTCCTTCCACTCGGGGGTGCTCGGCTAACCAGATTTTTTCGGGTTTCACGAACGTAAGATTTTGCATGGGCGCGTGCAGCAAAGCCTCTCTGTTTTTATCGCGGCACCTGGCCCTAAGGGCGCGCTGCGCCCAAGTCACGGCGTATTCGGAAGCGATCTTCTGAGCCAGTGCCGCTTGTTGAAGTCTCGTCCTGGGAGCCGGTATGGCTTCGATGATCCAATTCCACTCGGATGTATAGTCGAGTTACCGGACAAGCGGCTTCAGATCCCCAAAAACGGCCCGTGAGAAGTCAGAGACGAGAATTCGGACGGATGGTCGGCAACTCTGAAACTGGCACTCTGCCGGTCCGAGACTTCCATTGCCGCCGCCTGCCTCGGCGGGCTACAATAGTGGGGTTGAGGAGGCATTGCTTCGTGTTAACGATTCGTCTAGCTAGGATTGGCAAGAAGAAGAAACCGTTCTACCGCGTGGTGGTGATCGAGAGGACCCGGCCCCGGGATGGCCGCGTTCGTGAATTGGTAGGCACCTACGACCCGCTGAAGAAGCCCGCGGAGATCAAGCTCAATGGAGAGCGCATCAAGTATTGGCTCGGAGTCGGAGCACAACCCAGCGACACGGTGCGCAGCTTTTTGAAGCTTCAAAAGATCGCGTAATCGCAGCGCCCTCCGAAGTTTTGCGTTTTCGAGGTTTTGTCCGGGAACGCCATTCCCAGGCATCTGTGGTTCGTTATCCCCGGTAAGACGAGTTCGTTGTCCGCGGCCCGATGGGGCCACGCGTGATTGGAGGTTCCAATGAAGGAGCTGGTCGAAGCCATCGCCAGGATCCTCGTGGACCATCCTGAAGACGTGCAGGTGAAGTCTGTCGACGGGTCGCAAGTAACCGTGCTGGAACTACGGGTGCATCCCGAAGACCTCGGCAAGGTCATCGGACGCCAGGGACGCACCGCCAAGGCCATTCGTACGCTTCTTGGGGCAGGAGGCATGAAGCTCCACAAGCGTTTCACGCTCGAGATTCTCGAAGATTAACTAGTTTGTGGTTTTGCGAATCGATAGCCGCTTCACAGTTAGGCTAGTCCATTGACCGCTTCGCGGTCGTACTTACTCTTGAGCACTGAAACTCCACGCTGGATCATCGTTGCTCGCATTCTGCGCCCCCGCGGCAATAAGGGCGAAGTTGCCGCGGTACTGCTCACCGATTTTCCCGAGCGCCTTACCAAATTGCAGGAGGTGTTTGTTGGCGCTGTTGCCGGGAAACCGGAACCGCGCCGGATCGCAGTTAAATCCTGCTGGCTCAGTCAAAATCATCGGGGTCAGGCTGTTTTTCATTTCGAAGGCGTCAATTCCATCAATGACGCCGAAAAATTCCGCAGCCTCGATGTTCTTCTCCCGTTTGAACAGCGCGTCACGCTTCCCGCCGGCCAATACTTTGTTTCCGACCTCATCGGCTGCTCCGTCTTCGAAACTCCCGCCGCGTCCCCAGTCGTTTCGTCCTCTCCATGCTCTCTTTCCGAAGCCCCGGCGCTTCTCGGCACCGTCAGCGACGTGCAAACACCTGGCGAAGGCATCTCGGGGACGCCCATTCTCGAAGTGGCTACTTCGCAGGGCGAGCTGCTCATCCCGCTCGCCGAAGACATCTGCAAGCGTATCGACATCACCGCCCGCCGCATCGACGTGGTGCTTCCCGATGGCCTTCGCGATTTGAACGCCACCTCTTGAATCCGGCTGCGGCTAGACGCACCGGACAAGCCGTCCTGATGGACAGAATTAGACTCCCGTCCTCCCGCGCTCTTCGTGTTGCTCTTGCCTCATCCCATCCCCGAAAGAGCTAATGGCAGCCTTTACCCCATTTGGCTACACTGGCTTCTCATGCGTTTCGACCTGATCACGATTTTTCCGGAGTTTTTTGCCGGACCGCTGGACCACGGTATCCTCCGCCGCGCTCGCGAGACCGGACTCGTCGAAGTGAACGTGCAAGATCTTCGTGTCTTCACCAAGGACCGCCATCGCACCGTCGACGACCGGCCGTTCGGCGGCGGCGAAGGCATGGTCCTTAAGCCGGAACCGCTTTTCGAAGCTGTCGAATCGCTGCTCGGCCACAGTGTCGGCGACGCTGCGCAGCAACCCGCGCGCGATCCAAATACCGCCATTGTGCTGCTGTCCGCCGCAGGAAAACTCTTCGATCAGGAATCCGCGCGCCGTTATGCGCAACTCGAGCGCGTGATTTTTATCTGCGGGCGTTACGAAGGTGTTGACGAGCGCGTAGCCGGGCATCTTGCCACCGAAGAAGTTTCCATCGGCGACTTCGTCCTCAGCGGAGGCGAGCTTCCGGCCATGCTCATCCTCGATGCCGTCACACGACTCCTTCCCGGCGCCCTCGGCAACGAAGCTTCCTCGCAAAATGAATCGTTCAGTGTAATTGCTGCGCCACCGCAAGACTCTGCCAGCGTAGCGGCACGAACTATCGTGCCGCTATCCGGCGACACCACGATTTCGTCCGGTGACAAGAGTCACCAGTCACCAGTCACCAGTCACGCTCTCCTCGACTTTCCCCAGTACACCCGGCCCGCCGAATACCGCGGCTGGAGAGTTCCCGACGTGCTCATCGGCGGCAACCACGCGGAAGTCGCCAAATGGCGTCGCGCCGCCGCCATCGAGAAGACGCGCCGTAACCGCCCCGACCTGCTGCGCCGGGAGAAATAAGTTCAGAAGTTCGACGAGAGAAACGCAATTTGAGCCGTTTCACTGCCTGCCGGTACGTACGCCGCACCGGCGAAACTCGTTTCTCAGTCCGATGCAATTAAGGGGTAAATGGGGCGATCCGGAATAAAACCGTAACTCTTGCCGTCTATATACATCTCAGGAGAAGATAGAAGATTCCGATATCCAGAAAGCCAGGAAGCTATGAGCAACACTGCCAACGGTGACAAGCGCGCTCTCGAAAAGCCGATCGCGATTTATTACGAGCAGCCCAACTGGTTTGTCCCTCTGTTCCACCAGCTTGATGCACGTGGCGTCCCCTGGCTGAAGCTCGACGCCCGCTACCATCAATACGACGCGGCATCGCCCGAACGTGAATATTCCTTGCTCTTCAATCGTATGAGCCCTTCGGCTTGGCAGCGCGGCGCAGGCCACGGCATCTTCTACACGCTCAATTACCTGAAGCATCTCGAAGAAAAAGGGCTGCGCGTGGTCAACGGCTACCGCGGCTTCACCCACGAAACCTCGAAAGCTCTGCAACTCTCGCTTCTCGAAACGCTCGGCCTGCCCTATCCCAAAGCGCGCGTCGTCAACCATCCGTCGCAAGTGCTCTCCGCCGCAGAAGCCATCGGCTATCCGCTGATCCTCAAGCCCAATATCGGAGGCAGCGGCGCCGGCATCAAGCGCTTCGATTCGCCCGCGGAATTGCGCGCCGCGGTGGAAGAGAACCAGCTCTATTTCGGCATTGATAGCACGGCCCTCGTGCAGGAGTGTTTCACCGCGCGCGACGGCGTCATCACGCGCGTGGAAGTCCTCGGCGGCAAGTATCTCTACGCCATTCAGATCCACATCACCGGGGAAACCTACGATCTCTGCCCCGCGGACATCTGCAAAAGCACCAAGGGCGAAGAATTGGCCCGGCCCGCCTGCCCGATCGACGCCCCGAAAACGGGTATGACCGTCGAAGCCTACCAAGCGCCGCGCCAGGTTATCGAAGACTGCGAGCGCCTCATGGCAGCCGCGGGCATCGAAGTTGGCGGCATCGAGTACGTCATCGACAATGCCACCGGACGCCAGCTCTACTACGACGTCAATGCGCTCTCGAATTTCGTAGCCGACCCCGAGCGCATCGTGGGCTTCAATCCCTATGCGCGGCTGGCGGATTTTCTGATCACCGAAGCGCGCCGCCATGAAGCGCAAAGTGCCGTGAAGCTGACCGCCGGCGGAGTGCGCGCATGAGATTCGGATACTGGCTCCCCGTTTTCGGCGGCTGGCTGCGCAACGTCGAAAACGAAAACATGACGGCGGACTGGCCGTACGTGAAGAAACTCGCACAACGGAGCGAGCAGATTGGTTTCGACCTAACGCTCATCGCCGAGCTCAATCTCAATGACATCAAAGGCGTCGAAGCGCCTTCGCTCGATGCCTGGTCCACCGCCGCCGCTCTCGCCGCCGTTACCGAGCGCATCGAGTTGATGGTCGCGGTGCGTCCCACGTTTCATCTTCCCGCGCTGCTGGCCAAGCAGGCCGCCAATATCGACCGCATCAGCAATGGCCGCCTCACGCTGAACGTCGTCTCTTCCTGGTGGGCCGACGAAGCCCGCAAATACGGCGTGGCGTTCGAACAGCACGACGATCGTTACGCCCGCACCAGCGAATGGCTAGACGTTCTCGACGGCGTGTGGAAGCAGGCTCATTTTTCCTACACCGGAAAGTATTACCGCGTCGAAGACAATGTCCTGGAACCCAAGCCCATCGCGCAGCCCCGGCCCACGCTTTATGCTGGAGGCGAATCGCCCGCCGCGAAGGATCTCATCGCGGCAAAATGCGACGCCTACCTCATGCATGGCGATCCACCGGAGCGCATCCGCGAGAAAGTAGCGGATTTGCGGGAACGCCGCGCCAAGCACAATCTGCCTCCGCTCAAATTTGGCGTGGCTGGCTATGTGATCGTCCGCGAAACCGAGCGTGAAGCGCAGGACGAACTGCGGCGCATCACCGACGTGCAGCAGAGTGCCGCAGGTTATGCCAACTACCAGCAGTGGCTCGCCGGATCCCAGCTCGAGCAGCGCGTTTCGCTTGAAGACTATTCCGTCTCAAATCGCGGCCTCCGCTCCGGCCTGGTTGGCACGGCCGAACAGATCGCCGAACGAGTCGCGCAATTCGAAGCCGCGGGCGCCGATCTCGTCTTGCTGCAATTCAGCCCGCAACTCGAAGAAATGGAGCGCTTCGCCAAGACCGTCATTCGCCGCGAAACTTCCACGTCAGCAGCAGTCACCAACTAGCATTTCCGCGCTTCTCCCGTGGCGTCGATGCTTGAGGATTCTGCTAGGAAAATTGTCACAATTTGTCTATAATTAGTGATTGTCCTTAAAGAGCTGGCCCCGCCTGAATGGGTCTGCAGGGAATACGAACATGAATCCGATCATCGCCAAACTCCACGAAGCGCAATTGCGTAAAGACCTCCCCGAATTCCGCCCCGGCGACACCGTGCGCGTCAACGTCCGCCTCAAGGAAGGCGAAGGCGAGAAGGAAAAGGAACGCTTGCAGGCGTTTGAAGGTGTAGTCATCTCCAAAAAAGGCCGCGCTTCCGGAGCTACCTTTACCGTGCGGCGCGTGAGCTTCGGCGTGGGCATCGAGCGCATTTTTCCTCTGCATTCGCCTTCGATCAGCTCGATCGAAGTGGTAGGCAAGGGCAAGGTTCGCCGCGCTCGCCTCTATTATCTCCGCGAGCTGCGCGGCAAGGCCGCCCGTATCAAGCGCGCGCCCCGCGAGCAACCCGCTGCGGCCGCCGCCGCGGCTTCCGACGCCAAGGCCTAAGTCCGAACCGTTACAATCCATTATTTATTCAGAAGGCCCCGCCCGGCGGGGCTTTCTTATTGGTGCGTCACGCCCAATTTGTCCATTGCGTCGCCGCTTTTTCGCCGCCTCCTACAAGCGATTTCACAACCCTTCGTAGGACGATCATAAAGCAGGCGATGTGAAAGAAGGCTTGGTAGCTGTTGAGCGAGCGGTCACAACGCACCACTAAGCGCGTGAAGTTTCCAAGCCAGGCGATGGTGCGCTCGATGATCCAGCGGTGCCGCTACCTCCGCAGCGCACGGCCATCCTGGCTGGCGCGGCGAACG
>JAYVMO010000249.1:0-3742 GCA_043758915.1 Acidobacteriota bacterium
TGCGCGCCGCGGGTTCGCGTATTGGCGTCGTGTTTCACGACGTGGAGCCATACTCAGGAAAGCGCGCCATCGATAAGCTCCGCCGACATGCTCAGCTCCGCGTCATGCGGGAATCGCTGCGGTTTTCCGATCTTGCGGTCTTCACGGTTCCAACTGAAAAACTTTCATGGATTCATCGGCTGGCCATGAATGCAGTCTTCATCCCAGTCGGTGCAAACGTGCCTGCCCCCGAAAGAGCCTGGAAAAAAGACAGCCTGGATTCGAATCGACCGCCCTCCATTGCCGTTTATGGCATTACGGGAGGGAAATCGGGGATCGCGGAGATGACGCGGATCACCGGGGCCGTTGAATACGTGACGCGGCGCATCGGAAGAGTGCGGCTCATCGTATTCGGGCGGCATTCGGAAGCATTTGAGGGTGACTTTGCGGCTTTGGCCCGGAAAATACCTGTGGAAGTGCAGATGCTTGGGCTGCTCCCTCCAGAAAAAATCGTGGAAAGTTTCGCTTCGTCCGATGTACTGCTCTTTGTGCGCGGCGCGATTTCATCGCGGCGGGGAAGCGCCATTACGGGCATCGCGTGCGGCCTTCCGGTCATCGCGATCGAAGGGCGCGAAACAGCGCCGCCCATTACCGACGCGGGAGTCGTGCTTCTCTCGTCCCGTGCGACCGAAAAAGAGTGGGGAGAAGCGCTCGAGCGCGTTTTGACGGATCGTGAATATCGCGATTCGCTCGCGGAGCGCAGCCGGAGCGCGCAGCAACGGAACTTCTCCTGGCAAGCAATTGCAACGCGCTATGCGGAAGCGTTGAGCAAATAAGTGTGAAGTTGCTCGGGCGTTACCAGCTTTTGGAGAGTACGGCAACGATCTTTGCCAGCGCGTCGAGATCGCGCGTATCGATGACTTCCCCCGGCGAATGCGCATAGCGCAGCGGCCAGCCCAGCGGGATGTCGACGGAGCCGTAGCGAGTGAACACGGCGCCGTCGTTGCCGCCTCCGGTCACGCCATATTGCACGAGGATATGGTTTTCGCGGGCCAATTTCACGACGCGGTCAACGTATTCGCGCGGCGTGATGTTGGAATTATCCACCGCGCGCACGACGAAACCCTTGCCGATCTGGGCATCGGCGAAGCGCTTCGATTCCAGCGGCGAATCCGAACTCACAAACGTATCGATGGCGAAAACGAAATCGGGGAGGTGGCCTTCCTTGGCCATGCGCTCGGCATACGCTGCCGCGCCCTTCAATCCGACTTCCTCCTCCGTGGACCAGACAAACGTCACGTCGCGCCCCGGCAAATTTTGCCCCAGGGCCTTCACCGCTTCAATTAGCGCGGCGCAACCCACACGGTCGTCGAAGCTCCGGCCGTTGGCTCGCGTGCCGAGCAGCGGCCGGTACTCTTTCGGGATGGTGATCCAGTCCCCGGCTTTGATACCGAGCTTTTGCGTTTCCTCCGCGGAATGCGTGCCCACGAAAACGTACGAAGGTTCATCCACGGAGCGAAATCCGCGGGGCCATTCGAAGCCCGGCTGATCCCACCCCGGCGGCAGCTCCAGCACGCCTAAGACTTTCGTTTTCGCTGTGTGCACCAACACGGGATGCCCCAGAAAATACTCCGTGTAGCCTCCGCCAAGCACATCGACCCGCAGCCGTCCATCCGTCTCAATGGATTTCACCTGATAGCCGATCTCATCCATGTGCGCAACGAATGCGAGTTTTGGTGTCTTCTGTCCGGGCTTTGCTTCGCCCAAGTGCAGAATCAAATTTCCCGCGGAGTCCGTTCCGGTTTTCGCCCATCTTGGCAGCAGTCTCTTCACTTCCTCGCGCACAGCTTCTTCGTGGCCGCTTGCACCGTAGGCCTCAGTCAGTGTTTGGAGGACGCTCGGATGTCCACTGGAAGGAGAACGCGGCTCGGATTGCTTTAAGAAAACGCCATGATCGGTGTCTACCGCGTAGAATTGTAATAGGTCGAAAAGATTTGCCACATCAACAGCGTCAACTGTTTCTGCTGGAGTTGCCGGCCAAAGCACCGGCACTCCCAACTGGGCAAAGCGCGCCGGAAACGAACTCACTTTGGCGTAGCCTGAAACGTGAGGCGGATTCGCCGGCGAAATCTGCGCCGGAATCTGATGTTTTTCCGCGAGCGCCTGGAGTTGCCCCGCCAATGTTGTGCCGTATTCGGCAGACGCTTCGCCCCCGCCAATGAGCACGCCAGTTCCCGGTTTCGGCTGATCGGATGTCGCGCGTGCGTCCGCTGCTTGTTTCGTGACAATGCGCCCGACGTAGATCATTTCGTCTGGCTGGAGTTCCTCGAGTAGCCGGTCCAATCCGCGCCCGCCGGTCCATTGCTGAGTCACGAGCGCAACCGTTAGCGTTCCCTTCAGATTAGCCACCTCGATCCGGCGAGGAAGACGCACAAGTGTCACGAGTCCGAAACGCCCGCCATTGCCGATGGTTTCCCATTCTGTGCGGCCAAACCCGCGCATCTCGCGTTTCTCGAGATTCAAAGCAATCGGATCGAGCAGCTTCACTCCCGCCGCGCGCACTTCTTCCGCGTTCCGTGCTCCGATGTCCACATACATCTCGTCCGGATGCGCCATTGTTGGTGCATTCTGCCGTGCCGGCTGCAGATGGACCGAAAGTCCCGCAAATACGCCGGCAATCTTTTTTCCGCTCCGGGTTATCACCCATACCGGCTGCGCCGCATGCAAGCGATCGAACACGGCATTGGGCGCCTGTTGTGGCAACCGCTGAACGCGCAGAAAACCGTCCTCGGTAATTCCGCTAACCACATACCCAGGCTCGTCCATGGGAGCAACAATCAATCGGTGAGGCGCGCCACTTCCCAGTGTCACGAAAACATTCCCTAAGTTGTCCGTCTTGGGTGAAAACGCTTTCCATTGCTCTTTCAGGGCACTGGCGAGTTCCTGCTCATATCCGGAGACAGCGGGGATCTTGCTCAAGCGGGCAAGGTCGACGTTCGATTGCCCAGCGGCACTTTGCACCATCGCGAGTAAGATCAACCCCAAGCACGAATTGAATATCAGGCTTTTCATTGGCAACCTTCCACGAAGAGAAAAACCGAAGAATCTCTCACTACCGGCACAGCGCTTCGATCAGAGTTTCCTTGTTTTGCTCGGCGAGTTCGGTGAGTGCGTCGAGCGAAGCAAAATAGCCGGCCACGGCCGCCACGGCGAGAAAAGCAAAGATTTCTGCCGGCAGCCAGGGATTGCCGGTCCAGCGCCCGGCAAAGAGGATAAGCGTGCTCATTCCTCCGAGAAGAATTTGGGCGCCAAAAGCAATCAGTACGGCCATTCCGGACTGGCGCTGGCCGCGCATCTGGCCGAATACGAGTTTCCGCGGAAACGTGAGCGAAGACCAGTTGGCAATTACGAATTGCCCCACGACGGTGAAAACGATCGCGGCAAGCGTGGCGACGAAACGCGGTGGCGAAGGGAGGCCGACGCGAAACGCCAGCACGGCCATGGACAGGAGTATTTCCAGCGTGAGCACAATGGTGAGCATCAGGTTTTTGCCCAAAAACACATTCCGGAACCGCAGCGGGGCCATGAAATACGACTGGATGCCGCGGCCTTCGTAGGCGAAACAGTTGTATGCGGGCGCCATCAGAATAAGAATGAGATAGGCCATCATGCCGGGGAAGAAAAGGTCGGGAGAAAGTTTGCCCGCGGGGCCGGTGTGGCGGACGGTGCTGATTTGCGAGCTGAAGAGCAGCACCAGCACGGG
>JAYVMO010000250.1:0-6520 GCA_043758915.1 Acidobacteriota bacterium
CTCCGCGCGCAGGAAGGCCTTCACGCCTTCCTCTCCGGTCATCCGCAAGCAGAGCAATTGGCCTTCGCGTTCCAAGTCGATGTGGAAGTCGAAAAACGGGCAGCACTTGCTTTCCGCCGCCACCCAATCCGCTAGCTCCGCAATCGAGACATTTGCCGGGCTATACTGGAATTCGTAGCCTTTATCCGTCTCCACGATCTCCTTCCGGGCTGCGTTCAACTTGTCGCCCAGCTGCTTATGGTGCGCCCGCTCTTGCGTTGTCAGCGCCTTAGTATTGCAGTAGAACTTGCTTTGCGTCGTTGCCACTTGTTTCTCCCCGCTGGTTGCTGTCGTCGATCCCTGTGCCAATAACCCTGCCGCTCCGCCGCTGCCCGCAAGGAACATTGCCAGCGTCGTAACCGCCGTACTCCGCTTTGTCGTTTCCACAATCCGTTCTTTATTGTTCTTCATCGTTTTCCTCCAAATGGATTTGCCACGTCCCACGCAAAATGCTAAAACTTGAAGTCAGCTTTAAGTCAAGTGGTTTTATAATTGTGCCTGGCCGGCAGAGATAGTGCGTCGGGCGAACCGACACGCGAGTGTCATGCTGAGCGAAGCGAAGGATCTCAACCGCTCCGGACCACAAACCATCACCGGCCACGCAGGTTCATCGTGGAGACTGAGGACCTAACAATGAAAATCGGAGAACTAGCCGCCCGCGCTGGCCTCAACGCCTCCGCCATCCGCTATTACGAAAAAATGGGCTTGCTCTCAACACCTGACCGCATCAGCGGCCAGCGCCGCTACTCCACCGACGCCCTCGACCGTGTCTTGCTCATCCGCTTCGCCGGCGAAATGGATTTCACCCTCGCAGAAATCAAACTCTTCCTCAACGGTTTCAGCAAAAACACGCCGGTCTCCACCCGCTGGCGCAAGCTCACCACCGGCAAAATCGCCGAAATGCGGCACCGCCTCGCGCAGACCCAGCGCCTCCTCAAGTTCCTCAAAGGCCTCCAACACTGCCGCTGCGTCCAACTCCACCGGTGTGTCTCGGCTCTGAGCTTGAGCTCCCGCCTCCGCGCCATCCGCCACTCCCGGCAGGCGCCTTCCACGCCGGCGTCTTAATTCATTTCACGACCGGCAACACGATGTGCGACGCCATCTTCGGCGAGCAATACACCCGCTCTGTCGCCTTCACGAAGTCCGCTGCCGTAGCTTGGTAAATGCTCGGCACATATTTTTGCGGATTTCGATCGATCAATGGAAACCACGTGGACTGAATTTGCACCATGATCCGGTGCCCCTTCAGAAACACGTGATCGTGATCGCGCAGCGGAATTTCCCATTCCGTCGCCTCATTGGCCTTCAACGCTTGCGGATGCTCGAAACTATTCAGGTAGCGCCCGCGCCGCACTTCCATTGCAATCGGCAGCTCATAGCCGTTCAGCGATTGCGCATATTGCCCGGGCTTCGGCCCAGCTTCCGCTTTCCAATCATTCTTCTGGGCATCCTCTGGAAAAACGTCGATGAGTTTCACCACAAAGTCACTGTCCGTCCCCGAAGTGGACGCAAAGAGGGACGCTGCCAGCGGACCCGTGATCGTGAGGTCACTCTCCAGCGGCGCGCTTACGAACGACAGCACATCCGGCCGGTGATCCGCAAAGCGCTGGTCGGCCATTTCCCACGTCCGCCAATCGCCCGCCGGATACGTCGGCGAAATGGGCCGTTGCCGGTACGGCACGGGATTCGCCGGATCAGAAACATACTCGCGAGACGGCGTGGCTTCTTCCGCTGCGGTAGGCGCCGTGAACGACAACGTCCCATCCGCATGCAGGTACAGATTCGTTAGCTGTGCTTCTTTTGGCGGCCACACCACGTACGTATGCCAGGTATTCGAGCCGCTCTGAAACGTGCTGGCCTGCCACTTAGGCTTTTCGCCTTTGCCATGCAGGTAGTACCGGAAAAACGGCGCTTCGATCGTTTCGCGAAACTCGCGCGCCGTTTCGTGCCCTCCAAACGGAATCAACCCGATGCTGTCGGCCTTTGGCGTCTGCCACTGCCCGTGAAACCACGGCCCGGCCACTATAAAATTCGTATGCTCCGGATCGTGCTCTTCTGCATGCCGGAAAATCTGCCATGGTCCCCACGGGTCTTCCTGGTCCCAAAATCCTGCCACATTCAGATTCGGCACTGTCGAAGCATGCAATTGCCGCACCCACGCCTCTTTTTTCCAGAAGTCGTCGTAATCCGGATGCTCCATCGTCGAGTTCCAATATGGAATTTTTCCATGAAGATATTTGGCGTTGAGATTCGAAAGTGGTCCCACGTCCAGATACCACTGGTACGTGTCGTACGTTTCAAACGCGAAGTTCGTGTTGCTGTTCTTGTCCGCTTGTTCCAGCACCGCATATTCGAAGTCGTAACTCTCGCGCAGCGCTCCGTAGCGGTGGTCGTCGTCGTTCATCCATTGATCCACCGGAGAAGCCTGCTCGCTGATGGCTTTCAGCGCCGGATGCGGGTGCAACAGCGTCAATGCCGTGGTCAGCCCGTCGTACGACACCCCATACATACCCACTTTTCCGTTGTTGTTCGGCACATTCTTCACCAGCCATGCGATGCTGTCGTAGGCATCGGTCGTCTCGTTGGTGGCCTTCGGGTCTTTTAGGTCCACCTGGGAAGACAGCTCGAACACCCCTTCGGATTTGAATCGCCCGCGCAAATTCTGAATCACCAGGATGTAGCCGTCCTGCATCAGTTCTTTCCATGCTGGCGGCAGCTTTTCCGGAGCTTTCTCGGGAACCCCGTAAGGCGTGCGCCGGAAGAGAATCGGCAACGCCTCCTTCTGATCCACGGGCGTGAGAATCACCGTTTGCAGATGCACTCCGTCACGCACCGGAATCATCACTTCCTGATACTTGAAAAGGGGCTTGCTCGCGGGCTCTTGCCCGTAGGCCCCTCCCGCCACCAATGCACTCAAGAACAATCCGATAGCCAATGCTCGCACCAGACCACCTCCCACTCGTTTTCCGCTAGCTACAAGAAGCCGCAACCGGCTGTCGCGCGAGTATACCAATCTCTGTCTTCTCCGCATCCCCCCTTTTAGCTCGCGAGGCGAGGTTCGGTGGTTCTAGCTCCTCGTTCGTTTTCCTCCTGCCAATTCGAACAGACATCCCGCTATCCCCCACCAAACAAACCACTTACAAGTAACTATTGACAAATAGTATCCATCTGATATAATGGAGTTTGAATTGCCAGTTCCAATTCGTTCTAGTTAGCCCGCTCCCACTAGAACGCTGTTTCCCTTCTAATAAATCGCTAACTCCTTTGTTTGCCACTGATGCGCACTCTTTTCTCGTAAGTCCTTTATTTGCCACTGATAGCTCAAAAATAGGGGGAGGGGGGAGTGGGCCGATCACTCACTTTCGCTCCCGCACTAGTCACGCCCCGCTAACTCCTTTAGAATGCGCAGTTCCGAAAAACGCGCCCATAACTCCTTTAGAATGCGCAGTTCCAAAAACAGGCCGTTTTAAGTTCTTTAGAATGCGCAGTTGCAAAATAAAGTGGGGGTCAGGGGGTAAATTGTTAACTAGCGTCCGCACATCTCATCGTCTCTCCTCCGAATGGTGTCATTCTGACCGTTGCCCTTTTGAAAGGTGTCATCCTGAAGCGAACCGACGAGGTTCGCTGAAGGATCTCACCCTTAGCTGCAAGCACATCTTCAGTTCGTCTACTGGAAGCCTCATCCAGGCTCTCGACACAATTCGCGCCGCCGCCCCGTTCTCCGCAGGCGCACCAGTCACCAGTCACCAATCACCAGTCACCAGTCGCCACCCATGACCCAACTCACCTTTAACCTCATGCCCGACCGCAAAGTCTGGACCGTCAGCGAGCTGACCGCCAAGATTCGCGACCTGCTCACCAAAAACTTCAACGACCTCGTCGTCCAGGGCGAAATCTCCAATTGCCGCGAAGCCCAGTCCGGCCACATCTATTTCACGCTGAAAGATAACCGCTCCCAGGTCCGCTGCGTATTCTTCAAGCAGCAGCAGCGCGGCATCAAGTTCCGCCCCGAAGACGGCCTGCAAATGACGGTGCGCGGTTCCATCAGCGTCTACGAAGCCCGCGGCGAATATCAAATCTATGTGGAGAGTCTCGAACCCATCGGTCTCGGTGCCTTGCAGCTCGCTTTCGAGCAATTAAAGAAGCGCCTCGAAACCGAAGGCCTTTTTGCCGCCGAACGCAAAAAGCCGCTACCGCTTTTGCCGAGCCGCATCGGTATTATCACTTCGCCGCGCGGCGCGGCCGTCCGCGACGTTGTGCGCATTCTTACGCGGCGTTTTCACAACGTGCATTTGACCGTTTATCCCGTGCGCGTCCAGGGCGAAGGTGCCGCCGAGGAAATCGTCAAAGCGCTGAAGTATTTCAATCAGAAGAAACTCGCGGACGTGCTGATTCTCGCGCGTGGCGGCGGCTCCCTGGAAGATTTGTGGGCTTTCAACGAAGAAATCGTCGCGCGCGCCATCGCCGCGTCGGAAATTCCGGTGATCTCCGGCGTCGGCCACGAAACCGATTTCACCATCGCTGATTTCGTCGCCGATATGCGCGCTTCCACGCCTTCCGCCGCGGCGGAGCTCGTCGTCCAGACGCGCAGCGAATTCGACAAGCACATCGCCGACCTGCGCGAATCGCTCGCCGGATTGATTCGTTATCGCCTGCTGGAATCCTCGCGCCGCGTCCACGAGCTTTCCGCTCGCCGCGGTTTCCGCCGCCCGCTCGATCTGCTGCGCCAGCAGCGCCAGCGCGCCGATGAGATGACCTCGCGCCTGGCCCTCGGGCTTCGTGCCCGCCTCGAACAATCCCGCAAACGCTTCACCGCCGCTCACCTGCGCATCGTCTCGTTCGATTTTCGCGTGAAGATTTCCGCGTTCCGCCTGCGCCTAGAAAAACGCGGCGCCGACCTCGGCCTCCGTGCCGAACGCTTCTTGCGCGCAAAGCGCGAACGCTGGCAGCGCCTCACTCTGCAGCTCCAGGAACGCAGCCCGCTTCGCGTCCTGGAACGCGGTTACGCCATCGCCACCGACGCCGCCGGCAACCTCCTCCGCGACGCCGCCCAAGTCGCCCTCGGCGACCCCGTCTCCATTCAATTGCATCGCGGAAAGCTAACCACCGAAGTCAAGAAGAAGGAGGATTGAATTACTGCTGAAAGCCACATACGGATTACCGACAGGGCGTTGCTATTCGTCGTCGGAAGAGGACGCGACCTTGAGGACGGCAAGGAAGGCTTCCTGGGGGATGTCGACCTGGCCGACGCGCTTCATGCGCTTTTTGCCTTCTTTTTGTTTTTCGAGGAGTTTGCGTTTGCGGGAAATGTCGCCGCCGTAGCACTTGGCAAGAACGTTTTTGCGGATGGCGGCGACGGTTTCGCGCGCGATCACGCGACTGCCGATGGCCGCCTGGATGGGCACTTCAAACATTTGGCGCGGAATCAGTTTTCGCAACCGGGAAACGAGTTCCCGGCCGCGCTCGTAGGCAAATTCGCGGTGAATGATCAGCGCCAGCGCATCGACCGGCTCGCCGCCGACCAGCACGTCGAGCTTGATCAAATCGGATTCGCTGTAGCCCGCGAGGTGGTAGTCCAGCGAAGCGTAGCCGCGTGAAACGCTTTTCAGCCGGTCGTAGAAATCGAGCACGATTTCATTCAGCGGCAGCTCGTAAGTGAGCATCACGCGCGTGGGCGAAAGATATTCAATGTTTTTCTGCGTGCCGCGCTTGTCCTGGCAGAGCTGAAGAATTCCGCCGACGGAATCCTCGTTGGTGATGATCATGGCTTTGATGATGGGCTCTTCGATTTTGGCGATGTCGCTGGGATTCGGGAATTTCGCGGGGCTGTCGACTTCCATCACTTCGCCGTCGGTCCGCGTGATGCGGTAGCGCACGCTCGGCGCGGTAGTGATCAGGTTTATGCCGAATTCGCGCTCCAGCCGCTCCTGCACGATTTCCATGTGCAGCAGGCCGAGGAAGCCGCAGCGGAAACCAAAACCCAGCGCCGTGGAGTTTTCTGGCTCGTAGAAAAAGGATGCGTCGTTCAATTGCAGTTTGCCGAGGGCATCGCGCAGCGGCTCGTAGTCATCGGCGAGAACGGGAAACAATCCCGCGAAGACCATCGGCTTGATGGCTTCAAAGCCCGGCAGCGCCGGGGCGGGACGCCCGGCTTCGGTGACCGTGTCGCCCATGCGCGCCTCGGCTACTCGCTTGATGTTCGCGACGATGAATCCCACGTCGCCCGCTTCGAGTTCCTGCAAGGCGATGGGTTTGGGGGTGAGCGTGCCGAGTTGTTCGACTTCGTAAACTTCGTTGCTGTAGACCAGCCGGATTTTTTCGTGATTCCTGATGCGCCCTTCCATCACGCGCACGAGCACGACGGCTCCGCGGTAGATGTCGAACCACGAATCAAAAATCAGCGCCTGCAGCGGATTTTCCGCGCTGCCTTTCGGCGACGGCACGCGCGCGACGATGGCTTCGAGAACGTCTTCCACGCCGA
>JAYVMO010000251.1:0-2871 GCA_043758915.1 Acidobacteriota bacterium
CGCGTTCACCGCGCCAATGGCTACGGAAGTTGATGCGGCAGGCACGGTTTCGTCGGCTGCTGGCGGGTAATAGGCGTTCACAATTCCGGCAAGGGTGCCGCCCGCGCCGTCTTTCCCCGGAGTGGCGCAAACCAGCGGCTGAACGACAGTCATGACGGACGCATTGTTGTTGTTGGCGTTTGGATCGGTAGCGAGCTTGATGGCCGCGGAACTGGTGAGGGTGCGGGCCGTAGAAGGAGCTGTAGCGGCAATCGAAAATGTGACGCTGGCACCCATGGCGAGAGTGCCGGAAGTCAGGTCACACTTAATTGGGACGGTGATCATGCAACTCCAATTGGCGGGCGGAGTCACCGAGATGGCAGTGAGGTTGCTATCCAGAGTAAATTCCACCACGTCGGTGGTAGCGGCGAGCGCTTGCTGACCCAGGTTTTGAACGATCACGGTATAATTAATGGCGGAATAAACGAAGACGGGAGAAGGAGCGACGGACATAGAAACGGCCAAGTCGGAACTGGTGGCCGGTTCTACGTAGATGGTTGTCTGGGTAGTGTTATTGGCGGGGACGGAGTCGACGCTAGTCGAGGTAACGGTAGCCGAATTTTGGATTGTTGTTCCGGCAGCAACACCAGCGTTTACCTGCTCGGTAAGCACAATAGAGTTGGCCACAGCTAAGTTCGCAAGCGTGTTCTTAAAGGTACAAACAATCGGTCCGGCATAACCGGCAGTTAGTGCGCCCCCGCCTCCCTTTTTGCAAGTCCAGTTTGTAGCGGCGATAGCCTGGAAAGTGGTGTTCGGCGGCGTCTGTTGGTAAACGACAAGAGTGTTTGCCGGAACTGCATTAGGGCCATTGTTGGTGACGACTTCGGTGTAGGTGTAATTGGTGCCGGTGGCGACGGCGGTGACCGAGGGAACCTGGGTCATGGTCAAATCAGCTTGAGCGTGCGCAGAGGCGGAGAGCAACAGAGCTAGAAATAAGAGAGCAGAAGCGCCTAAGAGAAAAGTTGCGGCACGGCGAAGGCGATTTTTCGCGGCGAGTTGGATTTTGCGCAGCAGAATTTTTGCGGGATGCAGCAACTGAGTGCGAGTGGCGGTCAACGTTTTCATTTTCGCGGGGCTGTTCCCATGAGCGATTACTTTTCCGAAGATTTGAGTTGGTGGAGCGTCTGGTTCCCAAGCCGTGTCGCTTTGGGTGACCAGGGTTTGCTGATCAAGAAGCTGGGAAACGCGGTGGACGCGCAGGCCTTCGCCATTTCGCGTGAGGGCAATATCACCACGGCGCAGCGCAGCGGCCGGCACAGGTTGCACGAGTACTTGTTCGCCGTGCAGAAGATTGGGGCTCATGCTCTTGCCCTGAACACGGAACTGCACACCATGGCCACGCTCGAGCAAGGCGGTACACAACTGAGTGAAGAGGCGGGAATCTTTGCGGATTTGGACTTCACGCGCGGACATGACGAATTGCCTCCACTGCACTTTCCGTGGGAGTGAACCGGAAAGTGGAACATGGGATGGCGTGCGTGAGCTGGTCCAGGAAACCCAGAGTGAAGCGAATGCCGGGTTCAAGATAATGAGGCACGAAGGCGCGCGCGAAGAGTTCGGCGGCGGCCGTTGCGGGCGCGACGGGAAGAAATTGGTTAACTGGGGCCTGCTCCAGAAAAAAGATGGCGGACAATGGGGCTCGGCCGGGGGAGGAGACGCCGGCGTCACCGTGCCAGGGCGTGCCGTAAATCCAGAACTTGCCTTCGTGATTGCGGATAATGATGCGATCGTCGCTGAGAAGTCTGACGCCGGGTTCGGACATCCAGAGACGCGCGCTGGTGCTTTTCCCGGCGCCAGAGTGGCCGAGAAATAAATAGCCCTGGCCATCTTCATCGGCCAGACCGAGTGCGTGAACTTCCACGCCAGCACCGAGCGATAGGCGGTGCATGGTGATGAGTTCGTCGATGGGATATTCCAACGGCGAAATTTTGTTGCCGGCCGGGATGAGAGCGCGGTTGAAAACTACGTGTCCGCGAGAAAAAGAATCATCGAACCAGGCGGCCTTGTAAGGCGAAGAGCCGAGCGCGGGGCTGTTGAGATAAAATTCCGTTCCCGAGGGAACGCGGAATGCAGACCACAAGCCGCCGGAAACAAAAGATGGTTCCTTCCCAGGCAGGTTCAGAGAGTCCGCCCATGCGACGTCCAATTCCAAATCGCAACCGTCTTTCGGCGGGTGGGGCAACAGAAAACTCTGGTGGTCGTTGTCCAGATGAACGGACATATCCGGCTGGCAATACAAGCCGAATGTCAAACCGCCAATTTCCATGGCGAGGCGCGAGGCGCTCGGGGCGGCTAGGGATGTGTTTTGCGACGACTGCACTTTTTTTTTCTCCTGTTTGCCTGTCGAGCTAGGAACCTTGAGTACGGCAAGCGACGGCACTGCGACAACCCCCGCTTGCCGGGCCAGCGGAACCGGAAACTTTGCAATGACCAAGGACCGCTTCTTCAGGACGCAGGCTTACGCGCACAACCAGGGGCGACTGGTATTGCGCCTTGTCTTGCGCTTGCTTTTGCGTCTCTTTCTTCTGCATTTCTTTCCTTTTCCGAGTGCTATGCGCGGTGCGAACTGCACGAGCCACAGCCGCCGGCACTAATACCCGTGGATTGCAACACAGGCAGGAGCGAACCGGAGCGGCGTGCTGTGCTGAACCTTTGCAGGTCCACTAAATTGTTTTGAATACGGGAGGCAGCGGCGGCGAGTCCGGCATAATGCGCGCCACCTTCACAACTGGTGCAATCCCCGTGCGCGGGAACTTCCAAGCCGAGCGAATAAGCGCGAAGATGCGCCACCTGGCAGAGAAATTCGACGGGAGCTTCGGCGTCGCCATTTTC
>JAYVMO010000252.1:0-13170 GCA_043758915.1 Acidobacteriota bacterium
CGGGTGACGCTGAAAAATATCTGCAAGCGGGGATGGACGGATACGTCTCAAAACCCGTGCGAAGTGAACTTCTCCGCGGGGAAATCGAACGGCTGGCAGGAACGCACAAAGGACCGGAGGATAAGAACGTGAAGAAAACCGAGATGCAGCCAAACGATCCGGCTCTTGATCTTGCGGAATTGCTCGAGCGGGTGGACAACGACCGAGAATTACTGCGCGACCTTCTCGCTATCTTCAAGGACGATTTTCCGGCGCACCTGCAGGCACTGCGGGAGGCCGTCGATTGCGGGGACATGAAACGCGTGGCCAGCTTGGGCCATATGCTGAAGGGGATGCTCTCCAATCTGGCGGCCGCGCGAGCGGCGGGGGCCGCCGCGCATTTGGAGCAGTTGGGGCACGCCGGGGAGACCGCGGGTCTCAAGGCCGCTCTCGAAGTGTTTGAGAGCGAGGTTTCGGAGCTGTTGCCGAAGTTGGATGCCTGCATGTCCGAAGCGTGCCCATGAAGATCCTCATCGCCGATGACGAAGCGCTCTCGCGCCGCTTGCTGGAGAAGACACTCGAACGCGCAGGGTACGAAGTGGTGGCGGTCGAGAATGGACAGCAAGCAGCGGAGCAGTTGTGCCGCGCGGATGGTCCGAGGCTGGCGCTTCTGGACTGGATGATGCCAGAGCTGGACGGCCCCGGCGTCTGCCAGAAGGTGCGCAAGAGCAAGGAGCAGGGCTACGTGTACATGGTGCTGCTCACCGCGAAGGAATCCAAAGAGGATATCGTGGCGGGGCTGGAATCAGGCGCCGATGACTATCTGACCAAACCCTTCAATGTGGATGAACTCAAAGCGCGTTTGCGCACCGGTCTCAGAATCTTGCATCTCGAGGACAGTTTGGTCCAAGCGCGAGAGGACTTGCGTTTCAAAGCTACACATGATGCGCTCACGTCGCTGTGGAATCGGGGAGTCATCATGGATTTGCTGGGCCGCGAAATCGTGCGGTCGGATCGTGAGAAGGCTTCTACCGCGATTCTTCTCGGCGACGTGGATCATTTCAAAAAGGTCAACGATACGTACGGCCATGTGGTAGGAGACCAAGTCTTAAGAGAGATTGCCCGGCGTCTTCTTCATTCCGTGCGTTCCTACGATTTTGTGGGACGGTATGGGGGCGAAGAGTTTCTCGTGGTCCTGAACAATTGTGACCCCTCTAGCGCGCCGGTGCGCGCCGAAGAGATCCGGAAAGCCATCTCCAATCGTCCCTTCCAGACGAACAGCGGGGCACTTCCGGTTACCATGAGTCTTGGGGTTCTCTTGAGCCGGGATTGGGGACTTCGTCCGGTCGAGGAACTTCTCCATGAAGCGGATAAGGCGCTTTATGCCGCCAAAGAAGCCGGACGCAACTGCGTGCGAATCGCCCACCCTACCGAGCCGCACGTCCTTGCCGGCGGTCCCGTTCGTGTGCCAACGAACCAACTGCGTTAATTGCTTCTGGTTGGCAAGAATTCCCGCATCCCAGCGGACTCAGGCGCTTTTTGGTTTTGGCCGCATCTGTTCCATCATTTTCCTCATGGCCGCACTGGAACCCGGAGCACGCTTTTCCCGCCAGGCATCCAGGCGCTTGCAAGTGGCTTCGATACCCGCGAAAAGATGAGGATTCTTGAAGGCCGCTCGCCACGTCGGAACGATCGAGTGCATGCGGTCCCACACCACCCAGATCTCTCCGTTGTTTTCGAAGAACAGATCGTCGTTGATCAATCCGCGGTTCACGATACTGGCCACCATGTCCCAATAACTGCTGACCATGCGGATGTAGGTATTTTCCTGGCTGCCTTGGGGATACTTCTCCATCATTTCCTCGGGCGACGAGGGATGAAAGTGCTCGACAAACCAGGCACGGGCCTGACGGAGCTGCGGTTCGCGCCGCAAGTCGTAAAGCCGCAGCATGAGATTTACTTCCTCATAGGTTGTCTGGGCCATGTCACTTCCTCCTTGAACTAACTCGAAGGCTCTGGCTTGGGCGCTCCCTGAGGGGCCAGGGAAGCGCCGGCCAATTCGAGGCGTTGCACATTCGACAAGGGGATGCCTTGCCTCTGAAATTCAAGCTGGATGCGGCGCCGCAGTTCGCGCGAGACTTCCTCCTGGCGTGTCGGCACGGTGCGAACCTGCAACCGCACCGTCGATGCGGCGCGGTCGAACGACTGCACTCCAAGAATCCTCGGACCGTCCACCAGCGCCTGCGACCAGGCAGCGTCGCCGCGGAGATCCGCGGCTGCGGCTTCGAGCGCCTGCAGCGTTTTTTCGAGTGGCGTTTCCGGGGACAGCGAAACATCCACAAACGCCTGCGACCAGTCCCGGCTGAGATTGCTCACCGTGCGGATGTCGCCGTTGGCAATGGTGACCAGCGCTCCGCGGGCGTCGCGCAAGACGGTGCGGCGCAGAGTAAGATGTTCTACACGGCCGACGGTGTCTCCGGTTTGAATGGTATCGCCGACCACGTATTGGTCTTCGAGGACGATATAGAAGCCGGTGATGAGGTCGCGCACCAGGTTCTGCGCGCCGAAACCAAGCGCCAGGCTGGCCAGCCCGGCCAGCGCCGCCACCGGCAGGACGTCGATCCCGAATTCCTTGAACGCCGTCAGCAGCGCCACTGCCCAGATGACTTTGCTGCCGGCGCTATACAGAACCCCGGCGACAGTGCGAGTCTGCTGCTCGCGGAGTTGCGCGACGCGCGTTTGTGAACCGGCCGGTTTGACCACAAGATTGGTCATGACATGGAGCAGGCGATTGAGAACCAGGGCGATGACAAAAATAGTTAGCAGATGCAGGGCGTTGGCAATCGGGAAGTTGGACCACGGTGTGAAGATACTAGACATAATCTTTACAGGAGGTGGAGTATAACATTGGAAGAGGCGAGGGGAGAGCTTGACTGAAGCTCGAACCTGGGATCAACGGGAAGTAAAGGGGAACCGTATGTTTGAGAAGAGGCGGGAATTCTTTGCAGTTTTGATCGGCACGTTGGCACCGCTGGTATTGTTGGCGCGCAGGCTCCCGGCTCAGAGCCGTCCATTCCCTCCCCCGCAATCCCAGCCACAAACCCAGGACACGAATGTTCCCGACCCGCTGAACTCCAAATCGGCGACGAAAGCCATTCTGGAGGCGAACGAAAAAGACATCAAGAAAAGCGTCGAGAAACTTTATACCTTGGCGAGCGAACTCAAGGCCGAAGTGGAGAAGACCGACTCCGTACAGGTGCTCTCTCTGGGACTGGTGAAGAAGGCCGAAGAGATAGAAAAGCTCGCGAAAGACATCAAGACGCGCGCTAAGGGATAGTGTCGCGGAAGCCGCCGCAAATTGCGAATGCCAGGTGGCGCAGAGTCGACGGACAGGTTAGAATGCTTGCGTAGGCCGGTTTAATGCCATGAATTGCGCCCTCTTTTTTTTGACAGGAGGGGCAAACAACGCGCCTGTAGCTCAGCTGGATAGAGCGCTGGTCTCCGGAACCAGAGGTCGGAGGTTCGAACCCTCTCAGGCGCGCCATTTATCTCCTTGTATTTTTAATCACTTCGCCGCGTTCGCAGTCTATCCCAATGACTCCCAAAGTGGCGAATGTCATAAACATGTCATAACTTGTTGCCACTCTACATTGAGCATCCGGGGCGGCGCCACTCTTAAGTGACCCATTTAGAGACCGGATGCCAAGCAGAAATCCAAGTTTTTATAATTCTTCAGTGTGTTTATTCTCCAGGTTTCTGCTGTTTCCTTGCTTCTGATTCAGATGTGGCCTATTCAGGAGTCCGTACCGTTTTGGCTTTGACAGATGCTTCACCCGTCGACTCTGGATTATGAGTTTGCAACACAGTAGTCGCAGCACTGTGCTCTGCAATAAGCTCGCCGGGACCAGACACCCTGAACGTTACCGGCCCAAGAGGTGGTGTGAGTGCATAGAAACCGCGTGACGAGAATCCCTGTCCAAGCGCAAAACGGAAGGAAGACATTAGGGCAGAGAGGTCATCCTTACGCTAGTGGTCTTGCGGGTGTCAAGAGTTCCAATTCTTTTCTCAGAAAATTGGGTAAGGGGACGCTCCACCGAAGGCCGTAGATTGCACCGCCGTGATCGAGCCGAAGAATGTCAAGCCAGCTATTCCGCTCGATCAGCGAGCAATCCCGTTTATATAAACAGCATGTGAAAACTGTTTCCGTTAATGATGAAAACAACCTGGAGGAAAACCATCATCAATAGAACCATCTACAACTTCGTTCGGAGTCGCAATGCGCCTGCTTGGATCAACCCTATCAATACCCTCTACCGTGCTGTTACTGCTGTAGAAGCCAAGGCGCCCGTCCTCCCCGTTGGCCTAAAGCGAGCATGTCTTCTTATTATTTTGGCGAACGGAAGCTAGCGGCGGTCCACGGTAGGATGACGGACGTCCTGTCCCTGAACGATATAGATGACGTCTTCAGCGATGTTGGTGGCGTGGTCGCCGATGCGTTCGAGATTCTTCGCGACGAGGATTAATTCAAAAGCCGGGAAGACCACGGCAGAATCGCCCATCATGTAGGTAAGAAGCTCGCGGAAAATTTGGTCGCGATATTGATCGACCTGATCATCGCTGGCAAGCACTTTATGCGCAAGATCGACGTCGCGTCGGACAACGGCGTTCAACGCGTTACGCACCATCTCTTCGGCAAGTTCGCTCATGCGAGGGAGGTCCACGTAGGGCTTCACGCGCGGGTGGCGCAAAATGCGCAGCGCACCCTGCGAGATATTCACGGCCTGATCGCCGATGCGTTCAAGATCGTTGTTGATGCGCGAGACGGCCAGGACGAAGCGAAGATCCACCGCCATCAGTTGATGCAGCGCGAGAAGTTGCACGACCCGGTCATCAATTTCCAGTTGCAACTCATTGATGGCATCTTCTTCACTTAACACGCGCTGGGCGAGCTGTTCGTCGGATTCCAACACGGAATGCACAGCCTGGTGAACGGAACGTTCCGCGAGGCTGCCCATCCAGAGCAGCCTTTCTTTCAGCTCGTTGAGATCTTTTTCAAAATGGCGTTCCATTCCTTTATCCTCTTCCAGAAAATCACAAAGTGCAATCTCAAGCACGCTCCGCTTCAAGGTGGAGCGCACCGAAAGCCCGCGAAGGCTGCTCATCCAAAACGGCCGGTAATATACGCTTCCGTGCGCGGGTCACCGGGAGTAGTGAAAAGGTGCGGCGTGGAAGTGAATTCAATTATCTGCCCAGTCAGGAGGAACGCAGTGAAATCGCTGACGCGCGCAGCTTGTTGCATGTTGTGAGTCACGATCACCATGGTGCACAGGCCCTTCAACTGCACCAGAAGTTCTTCGATTTTAGCGGTGCTGATCGGATCAAGCGCTGAACACGGCTCATCCAGCAAGAGCACCTCGGGCTCAACCGCGAGCGCCCGTGCAATACACAAACGTTGCTGTTGTCCACCGGAAAGCTCGTACGCCGACTTATGCAACTGATCTTTTACTTCATCCCAAAGCGCGGCGTGGCGAAGACTTCTTTCCACGGCTTCCGAAATCGGAATTTGTGAGCCATTGATCTTCAGGCCGTAAGCCACATTTTCAAAGATCGATTTAGGAAACGGATTGGGGTGCTGGAAAACCATTCCGACACGGCGCCGAAGCGCTGTCACGTCTTGCGCAAGAATATCCTGCTCATCGAGCAGAATTTGCCCATCCAGTCGCGCAGTACGCACCGTTTCATACATGCGATTGAAAGTGCGAAGAAGCGTGGACTTGCCGCAGCCCGAGGGTCCGATAAGCGATGTGATCCGGTTCGAGGCTACGCCCAAATTGATGTCGAACAGCACCTGCTTGGCGCCGTAAAAGAAATTGAGCTTCGAGACTTTCACGCGCATGGGCAAGTTCGCCAGCGTCTCGCGGCTAGTTGCGGTGGAACCCGTCGGTATGATGTTTACGGTCAATGCCGGCCTCGCTGAAGCATGCATGTTAATTCCTTGGAACCGCAATACCACGGGCCAAAACTCGGCGCGCAACAATATTTATCGCAAGAATCAAACCAACTAGCACCAGACCGGCAGCCCAGGCTTGCCGGTGCCAATCATCATACGGCGAGATGGCGTAAGTAAAAATCATGACCGGCAAGGAAGAGGTCGGCTGATTCCATCCCGGACTCCAAAATCGATTGCCGAAGGCGGTAAAAAGCAAGGGGGCGGTTTCGCCGGCGACGCGGGCGAAGGCCAGCAGGATCGCGGTTAGAATGCCGCGGTAAGCGGCGGGCACGATGACGCTGGCGATGGTTCTCCATTTACTGGCCCCCAGCGCCATGGAACCCTCGCGCAGAGCACGCGGCACGGAACGAAGAAACTCTTCCGTGCCGCGCAGCGTGACGGGAATCATCATCAGGCCGAGAGCGAAGCCGCCGGCCAGCGTCGAGAAATGCTTGAAGGGCAACACGACCAGACTGTAGGCGAAGATGCCGATGACGATAGAAGGCACGCCGTTGAGGAGATCGGCGGCGTAGCGCACGATGAAAGCAACGGTGCCTCCGCTGAATTCCGCAAGGTAGATGGCTCCCAAGAAACCGATGGGAACTCCAATCAAGCTGGCCAGCAGGAGCAGCTTGGCGCTGCCCACGATGGCGTTGGCCATGCCGCCGCCGGTTTCTCCCACAGGCGCGGGCAAGTGCGTAAAAAAACTCCAACTGATGGAAGCACCGCCGTGATAGACAAGATACCCAAGAATAAAGAAGAGGACGGAGACGGCCACGGCGGCGCAGACGCCGGTCATGGTCAGCATGAAATTGCTCACGAACTTGCGCCAGCGCAAACGGGGGTTCATGCGTGCCCCATCCCGCTGCCGCGCTGCGAGGTGGCTACGATCAGCAGCCTGGCAAGCCCGTTGAGGATGAACGTCAAGAGTAAGAGCACGAGCCCGAGTTCGATCAGGGATTGCAGATACAGATCGCCAGTAGCTTCGGTAAATTCGTTGGCGATGACCGCGGCGATGGAATAGCCGGGCGAAAAAAGCGAAGCAGCGATGGTGGGAGTATTGCCGATGACCATGGTGACGGCCATGGTTTCGCCCAGAGCGCGGGCCAGCGCGAGAAAGATGGAGCCCATGATGCCGCCGCGGGCGAAGGGCACGACCACTTTCCAGGTGGCTTCCCAGCGCGTGGAACCCAGAGACAATGCCGCTTCGCGCTGATCGCGCGGGACGGACAGGAGCACCTCGCGCGAAACAGAAATGATGTACGGGATCACCATGATGGCCAGGAGGATGCCGGCGGTGAGAAAGCCTACTCCGTATGCCGGACCCTGAAAGAACGGCAGAAATCCCAATGATTTTTTGAGCGCCGGCTGAATGTACTGGCGCATCAGAGGCACGACAATAAAAACGCCCAGGAGACCGTAGATGACGCTGGGCACCGCTGCCAGCAAGTCGATGAAAAATTCCAGCGTGTCCGAAAGCCTTGCCGGCGCGAGTTCGGCCAAAAATATGGCCGCGCCGATTCCGATGGGCACGGCGATCAGTAACGCCAATCCCGCGGTCACGACCGTGCCGTAAATGAAGGGCAGCGCGCCAAACTGATCGAAGATGGGATCCCAAACGGAAGTGTAAAGAAAAGCGAAGCCAAACTTGTGCCGTGGAAGAACCGAGCCTTGCCACAATTCGAAAACGAGAAGCACCGTCACGAGCACGACCGAAGCCGCGAACAAAAAGGTAATCAGCCGCGCGATTTCATCTCCTTCGCGCAGCCGGGCAAGAAACGAGCGCGAACCCGCAACGGGGCCCGCGCTCGGAACAATTGTGGTTGTCGTTGCCACTCTTTTCAACCGGACTTACTTGACCTTGTCGATGGCCTTCAGTTCCTTGGCCACCACTTCCTTCGGCAGCTTGGCATAGGCCAGCGGCTCGGCGTAATTCTGGCCGTCCGTCATCATCCACTTGAGGAAGCCCTTGAGGGCATCGCGCTTGCTGGCATCCGCAATCTTCTCCGGAATCAGCAGCCAAGTAAAGCTGGAGATGGGATAGGCGGTCTTGCCCGGAGGATCAATGATGGAAACGCGGAAGTCCTCCGGCATGTTCTTGGCCGCGCCGGCAGCCGCCGCGCTGACTCCCGCGAGATCGGCCTTCACGAATACGCCCGCTGCATTCTTGACACGGCCGTAAGGGGTATTGTTCTGGATGGCGTAGATCAGCTCGACGTAGCCAATCGAGTTCGGCGTCTGTTTGACGATACCCATCACGCCTTCATTCCCCTTGCCGCCGAGCCCCACGGGCCAGTTGACCGAGGTGCCCTTGCCGACTTTGGTTTTCCACTCGCTGCTGACCTTCGAGAGGTAGTCCGTCCAGATGTACGTGGTGCCGCTGCCGTCCGCGCGGTGGGCGACCACGATGTCTTCCGCGGGAAGCTTCACGCCCTTGTTGACGCGCGCGATCGCCGGGTCATTCCACTTCGTGATTTTGCCGAGATAGATGCCCGCGAGCGCTTCCGGCGTAAAGTCTAACGCGCCGTGCACGCCGGCAATATTGTAGGTCGGCACGGCCGCTCCAAGCACGGTGGGAAAGTGGAGCAGGGCGCAGCCATGCTTATCCTGAAAGGCCTTGAGCTGCTCGTCATTCAACGGGCCGTCTGACGCGCCGAAGTCCACCGTGCCTTCCGTCACCTGCTTGATGCCGCCGCCCGATCCGATGGACTGATAATTGATCTGCAGGTTGGCATGCTGCTTGTGATACTCATCAAACCACTTGGAATACATCGGATAAGGGAATGTCGCACCCGCACCATTGATTAGCAGGGGGTTCTGCGCTACCGCTAGAGCCCCGAGAACCATGAGCCCTAAAAGCATGCCGCTAAATCTTTTCATGTATTTTCTCCGTGCACTTCGTCTAGGCATTTAATAGAAACAATACAAGTGTCTCTTTTTCGTGTTACGGGATTATTACAAATCCGTGAGCGAGGCTTGAATCTATCTAAATTGGCGTCTTTGGCCAGCAACTGCTTGAAAACATGCAATTCGAATGAAGACAGTACCAAGTTGCGGTGGGTCGGCAAGAGTTCTGTAAATGTCCTTTGCAGGCGCCGAATTCGCTCGAAGCCACTGATTCGCCACCTATTGTGTCACCGGCGCGGGGAGGATCGTTCCGGATCGAAAATTGGAACCGAAAAATGAAATTTTGAACCCTGGCCCACTTCGCTCTCCACCCAAATAGCCCCGTTATGCACTTCGATGAGATGTTTCGCTATCGCCAGGCCCAAGCCTGTGCCGCCGACTTCCCGCGAACGCGCCGCGTCCACGCGATAAAACCGCTCGAAAATCCGCGGCTGATCCGCCTTGGGAATGCCGATGCCGGTATCCGCAACCGTGAAAATTACTTCATCCTTTCCGGCTGCCGCGGTAAGGTAGATCTGTCCGCCCGGCAGTGTGTACTGAATGGAATTGTCGAGCAGGTTTTGCAACACTACCGCCAAACGCCGCCGGTCACCGGCAATGTCCGGCAAATGTTGCGGAAGCTGAATCGAAATACTTAGTTGCTTATCTGCGGCCTGGCGTTGCGTCGTTTCCAGGCAACTCGCTACAAATTGCGAAACGCTTAGGCGCCTAATGTCCAGCTCGAACCGGTCGGCATCCATTTTCGAAAGCTCGAGCAAATCCTCGGTCAGGCGTGCCAGCCGCCGCGCGTGCTCCAGAATAATTTCCAGAAATCGCCGGCGATTCTGTGCATCGTCAAGCGCCCCCGCCAGCAGCGTTTCCGCGAACCCTTGAATCGCTGTAAGCGGCGTGCGGAATTCATGCGAAACATTGGCTACGAAGTCGCGCCGCACGCGCTCCAGCTTGCGCAGATCGGTTATGTCGTGCAGCACCAGCACTGCTCCGGGAGTTTCGCCCGCGCGGACCGCCGCCACCGTAGCCGCGAAAAAGTGCTGCCGCAATGTTCCGGTGACAACCTCCGTCTCCACCCGCGGCGCACCCTTAAGCACCGCGCGCACCGCTTCAATAAGCTCGGTTTGACGCACCACTTCGACCAGCGCGCTGCCGGATTTCGGCGGCGTCTCCAGACCCAGGATTTCCGCGAAGCCTTGATTCGCGAAAACCAGCCGCTCTGATGCACTCACCACCGCTACACCTTCCACCATGCTGCGCAGTATCGCTCCCGACAAATTTCGTTCTTCCGTCAGCGTGCGAATTGTGGCGTCTAGCCGCGCGGCAGTTTGATTGAGCGAAGCGCCCAACTCCTCGAGCGCATCTCCGGAACTGTCCACAACTAAAGGCCGGAAATCGCCTTCAGCCACGCGGCGTGAAAATTCCTTTAATCGCTCCACGCGATCGGAAAATGTACGCGATACCAAAAGCGAAGCTACTCCAGCCAAAAGCAAAATAACCAGGGACGCGAGCCACAAGCTTTGCCGGAATGCGCTGAGCACATCATCTCTGGTTTTTACCGGCAGGGAGAAACGCAGGATCACCGGCGGCCCCGTCCCTAAGTTCTGCCGCATGGCGTAATAAAGAAGCTCGCGATTCATCGTAACGCTGTGGCGAATAGCGCGGCCCTCGCCATTTGCCATTGCCTCGCGTATTTCCGGACGGCCCGCGTGATTTTCCATGGTTTGCGGGTCTGACTGAGAATCCGCGAGGACGAGCCCGCTCTGGGTGATCACCGTGACGCGCGCACCGCTGGCGGCCATCTGCTCGACCCACGCTCGCAGAGAACCCATCTCTTCAGGACGAAATGGCGGTATTGGGGAAATTTGCGGGGGGCGCGCACGCGCGATGCGTGCGATGGCCATCAGCTGATTAAAACCAGTGCGCTGATAATCGGTGCGCAACGCCCGTTCCGCAAAAAAATCAACGGCCAGTAGCACGCTTAGCAGCAGCGCTAGAAATGTCAGCGCCAGTTTCGCGAAAAGGTTAAGCCGCACGTGTCTCGAAAAGGTATCCCGCGCCGCGAACAGTTTTCAAATGCAGTGGATTCTCCGGCTCCGGCTCGATTTTTTCACGCAACCGCCGCACATAAACGTCCACACTGCGCGGTGTCACGAACCGATCCGTTCCCCACACTGCGTCGAGCAACTGATCCCGCGTAAATACGCGGTTGGGCCGCGAGGCCAGATAATAGAGCAGCCGGAATTCGAGCGTGCTAAGCGGTACGGGCTTCCCCGAACGGCTCACGCGATAAGACGCCGGATCGATCGCCAGTTTGCCTACTTCGAGGATGCGCGGCGCGTCGGAAGGCGGCTCCGCGCGGCGGAGCAGCGCTTTAACGCGCGCGAGCAATTCCCGCGGACTGAAGGGCTTCGTCACATAATCATCCGCGCCCATCTCCAAACCCACCACGCGGTCGGCTTCATCCCCGCGCGCGGTGAGCATCAAGATAGGCAAACGATTTAGTGAGTCGTCCTTGCGAATCTCCCGGCAAATCTCCAGCCCGGAAAGTTTCGGAAGCATCAGATCGAGAAGCAGAATATCCGGTGGCGTCTTTTTCAGCGTGCTCAAGCCCGTACCGCCATCATACGCAGCACTGACCTGAAAGCCTTCGTTTGCGAGATTGTAGCGGACTAATTCGACGATATCGCGGTCGTCTTCGATAATGAGGACGCGTTTCATGCAGGTCGAGCGTACCGCACGCCAGCTTGCGGGAATTGTACCGTACGTGGCAGGATTGCGGTAGGCCTTCGGTTGATTTTGTTCAATTTGAGTTTTGCTTAACCACTTGGATTGTCTCAGGCTTGCCTCTTTCCGTGATGAAAGTTCGATGACACTCATGTGAATGGTGCGTTAACAGTGCAACGGTAAGTGTAGTGCACCCGGCTAATTTAGACGGTTAGGGCCTCGTTTTTAGCTAGCTGCGGAAAAATTAAAAAGTGGACCGATTCGAGTTCCATACAGTTTTGTAACTCATTGATTCTACTTTGCCCGGTTTTTCGCGCACAGCCAAGAATGGCTGTGCCACAGTGTTTTTCCGCAGCCTGCTAGAGCTGCGAAAGCCAAGAAGGCCTCCTGCGGAGTGCGGTTTCGACTCCGCGATGAGGCCGATGGTGATGGTACTCCTTGATCCAGCGGGCGATGCTGGGCCGTGCTTCTTCCCAGCTCCGGTACTCCGCCGTCCAGACTTCTTCTTCCTGCAAGCGGCCATGAAAACGCTTGATGTAGCGGTTGCCCTCCGGGTGATGATACGCCGTACGCCGCTGTGGGATGCCCAGCCGTCCCAGCGTTTCCATAAACCGCGTCGAGCGGTTCATCCGCACGCTGAAAGAGCAGTTGCTGTGGGCTAGGACGTTTCAAAATGTCGAGGAACTACGGCCAGCGCTGGCGGAATTTCGCGAGCGCTACAACCAGCGCTGGATCGTCCAGCGCTGGGGCTATCTCACGCCCGCCCAAGCCCGACAGCAACTCCTTGCACTCGGAGCCGCGGCATGAATACACTCAATTCACTGTCCAAGAAATCCGGGGCTAAACAGTAGGAAAAAGTCGAGGAGAGAAATCATCGTGTGGCATGCAGGGCCTCGACAGCGCCCTCTTCGGGGCAATGCCCCCGAGAATGACGGCCGCCGCGCGCCTCGGCGAACTCGTCCAGCTCGACGGCTCGCAGCACGACTGGCTCGAAGGTCGCGGCCCGCAACTCACCGCTCTGGGCATGCAGGATGACGCCGAGTCACAACGATCGCGGAATCATCAGGCGACCAGTCAGGATCGCTCAGTCCTGCCACCCCCGGGACCAGCATTTCGGGATGGCCGTTTCGGTACTAGCCGTGGGGTTTCTCCTGCCATATTTTTCTGCATAAGTACCAATGGAATCGGTACCCAGGCTTCCGTTTTTCTCCTGGAAGGCGTCACTCTTCCCCCTATTGCGTTTTTGTGAATAGATAAACCTATTGTTCACAAGATGTTACGGTCTGTACTGAAACGATACACATGCCATTCCAATTCGTGACATCCTCCCCACTTTCCCTGAAGCTACTAACTATGGCAAGTCCCGTCTTGGAGTCTCCAAGTTTCGGTACTGCTGCCCTGCCGGTGGCAGCGCGGCAGTCCCGTCACGTCCAGAGTACCTCGATCGTATCTCGCGAAATTGCCGGAGACACGATCGTCGTGCCGATTTGCCGCGGTGTGGGCGACTTGGATTCTGTCTATACGTTTAATGCTCTCGGAACCCATCTTTGGCGGCTGCTCGAACAGGGCCGCACGGA
>JAYVMO010000253.1:0-2635 GCA_043758915.1 Acidobacteriota bacterium
CGATGTCAGAGAGCGTGCCCTCCGGCGGCACCAGCAAATAGGCGTAAGCGCGCTGCGAAGAGCGGCCGACCCTTCCGCGAAGCTGATACAACTCGGCGAGGCCCAGGCGGTCCGCGCGATTGATTAAAATTGTGTTGGCGCGGGGGATATCGAGACCGTTTTCCACGATGGTGGTCGCCACCAGCACGTCGGCTTCTTCGCGAATAAATTTCAACATCACTTTTTCCAGATCTTTTTCGCCCATTTGGCCATGCGCAACCACCACGCGAGCTTTCGGCACCAGCGTGGTGACCAGATTGGCCAGCGAATAGATGGACTCGACGCGGTTGTGAATGAAATACACCTGTCCGTCGCGCGCCAGTTCGGTTTCGATGGCCCGCTGTATGAGTTCCTCGTTGAACGGGCTGACCACGGTTTGGATTGCCAGCCGGTCGCGTGGAGCAGTTTCGATCACCGACATATCGCGCAAGCCAACCAGCGACATATGCAACGTGCGCGGAATCGGAGTAGCGGAAAGCGCCAGCGCGTGCACGTTCTTGCGCATTTCTTTCAGGCGTTCTTTGTGGGCCACCCCAAAGCGTTGCTCTTCATCCACCACAAGCAGGGCCAAATCCTGAAACTTTACGTCCTTGGAGAGCAGGCGGTGCGTACCGATCACCACATCCACTTTGCCGGCTTCCACATCCGCCAAGATTAACTTCTGCTCGGCCGGGGTGCGGAAGCGGCTGAGCATTTCCACGCGCGCTGGAAAAGCCGCAAACCGTTTCTTGAAAGTTTCAAAATGCTGAAACGCCAGAACGGTGGTGGGAGTCAGCACCGCGACCTGTTTTCCATCGGCTACCGCTTTGAACGCCGCGCGCATCGCCACTTCGGTTTTTCCGTAGCCCACATCGCCGCAAAGCAAGCGGTCCATAGGCTGCGACTTTTCCAGGTCGCGCTTAATGTCCGCAATCGCCGTCAGTTGGTCGGCCGTCTCTTCAAACTCGAAGGCATCCTCGAACTCGCGCTGCAAATTATCGTCGGGCGAGAGCGCAAATCCCTGCGCTGTTTTTCGCTCGGCATACAGCGCCAGAAGCTGATCGGCCATATCCTCGAGCGACTTGCGCACCCGGGTCTTGCGCGAATTCCATGCTGTGCCGCCGAGGCGGTCCAGCGGCGGGTGCATCCCTTCCACCACGCGATAACTTTGCACCAGGTCCATGCGCTCGAGCGGCACGTACAGACGCGCATCATCCTGATACCGCAGCAGCATGAATTCGCCGCGCCGCCCGTCCGATTCGATTTGCCGCAAACCTTCGAACTGCCCGATGCCGTGGTCCACGTGCACGACAAAATCGCCAGGCTTTAGTTCCGCGAAATCACTAAAGAAACCGGAAGTGCGAATGTTGCGGCCGGGGCGCTCGACCGCGGGAGCAACGTCAAACAAATCGGCGTTGCCAAACAGCGTGAGCTTCACCTCGGGAAACGCCACGCCTTCCGCAAACGGCGCGCGCACCAGCACCAGCGCCGCGCTTTCCCGCGCATTTTCCGCGGTAAATCCGGTGGCCGCTTCTTCCGTTTCGCCAAGAACATAGGGAACTTCGTACTCGCGGCAAATATCGGCAAAGCGTTCCAGCTCGCCGATACTGGCGGCCGTCAAATACACCGTGCCGCCCGCGGAAAGCTGGGTCTTGATATTTTCCATGCAGGCCACCACGTTGCCGTGGAACCGCGGGCTGGGCCGCGCGCTCAATTCAAAATGCGCCCATCCCAGGCCCTGCAGGCCAAGTTGATCCAGTTCGATGCGCGAAGTTTTTACAACGGCGCGCTCCCACTCTTCATCGCTCCAGAAATAATGCGAAGGCTCGGGCGAATTGGCCTGTCCGTGTCGTTCGTAGTTTTCCGTAGCCGTTTCGCGATATTTCCTGGCAGTCTCGCGCAGCGCGGCCGGCTCATCCAGAAACACGATTGGCTTCAGCGAACTTTCCGCCAATTCAAACAGCGCGCTGGCGCCGGTTTCCTTGCTGCCGCCGGCCCAGCCGAGCGGCTCCCAGTCGCGCGCCGCATCGCTGCCCGGCTCCGGCCCGCTCCACTCCGCGAGCGGCAGAATGGTGGTGCGCACCACCGGCGAAATCGAACGCTGGGTACGCGGATCGAATTCGCGCACGCTCTCCACCGTGTCGCCCAGCAATTCAATGCGCACCGGGCGCTGCGCCTCCGGCGAAAACACGTCCACAATGCCGCCGCGCACCGCGAACTGCCCGGGCAGCTCCACCATTTCCGTGCGCACGTAACCGGTACCGCCCAGTTGCGCGACCAATTCTTCGTGCGGAACTTCGGCGTCCTTGCTCAGGGTGCGCGCCAGCGTTAAATAAACGTAGGGGTCCTGATAGCGCCACAATGTCGCAGCCACCGGCGCAATCACCAGCGAGACTTCGCCGTTGGCCAGCCGGTACAGAGTGGCTGCGCGGCGCTCCAGGATATCCGCGTGCGGAGCCTGCGAATCCCACGGCAAACTGTCAAACGCCGGCAGCACCGCTACTCCGCCAGTGTTGCCAGGAAAAATTTGGGCGAAGAAGCGCATCGTTTCCGCCAGTGCTTCCGCGCGTTTATTGGAATTGGTTACAAAAAAAGCCGGCCGCCGCAATTCATGGGT
>JAYVMO010000254.1:0-8146 GCA_043758915.1 Acidobacteriota bacterium
GGGCAGATTGAAGAGCTTAATCGTAAATGCGGACGACCTGGGATGGACCGGGGGCGTGAACCGGGGGATTGCGGAGGCGCACCGCAACGGAATCGTGACGAGCACTTCCTTGCTGGCGAATGGAGCGGCGTTTGCAGAGGGAGTGGAGATGGCGAGGACGACGCCGGGGCTGGGCGTGGGAGTGCATCTGAATTTGAGCGATGGGGCGCCGGTGGCGGCGCGGGAGCTGGTGACGAGCCTGGTGAACGAGGCTGGGGAATTCCAGGGCGGGCCGGAAAATTTGCTGATGAGGATCGGGCGGCGAAGGCTGGCGCTGAAAGAAGTGGAACGCGAGTGGGACGCGCAGATCGAGAAAGTGCGCGAAGCGGGAATTGTGCCGACGCACCTGGACGGACACAAACACGTACACATGCTGCCGGGACTATTTGAGATTGCGCTGCGGCTGGCGAAGCGGCACGGGATCGGGGCGGTGCGCGTGGCGCTGGAGGAATCGAGCTTGCGGACAGCGCTCTCGGCGGGCAAGCAGAAAAACAGTTCGGTGGTGATGAAACAGGGCGTACAGGCGAGAGGACTGAAGCTGCTGGCGCGGGACGCACGGGAAATGGCCGAGCGCGCGGGGATCGCGACGGCAGACTATTTTTGCGGGATCGCGCAGACGGGCGAGTGGACGCGCGAGGGGGTAATGCAGTTGTTGAAAATTTTGCCGGAAGGAACGACCGAGCTGATGTGCCACCCAGGTTACAGAGATGCAGAGCTGCAGAATTCGCCGACGCGATTGCAGGAATCGCGGCAGACGGAGCTGGAAATCCTGACGGGCACGGAGATCCGAAATCTTGTCGCGTCGCGGGGGATTCGCCTGATAGACTATGGATTCGCAGCCCAGGAAGCGTAAAAAGCCGGGGATAAGAAGGTTTGTAAGACGCGCGGCATGAAAAACGAGTCCACCATTCAGTATTCGATTGTCGTTCCGTTCTTCAACGAACAAGAGAACATCCCGCCTCTGTACATGAAGCTGACGGAGGTGATGGATGGGCTCGGCGAACCGTACGAGCTGGTGTTTGTCGATGACGGGAGCCGGGATAATTCGTTCAAGCTGCTATCGGAGATCTTCGAGCACGACCGGCGCGTGAATCTGGTGCGGCTGCGGCGGAATTTCGGGCAGACTTCGGCGCTGAAAGCGGGATTTGATTTTGCGCGCGGCGAAGTGATCATCTCGATGGACGGCGACCTGCAGCACGATCCGGAAGAGATACCGCGATTCCTGGAGAAAATCGAAGAAGGCTACGACTTGGTGAGCGGATGGCGTTACGCGCGGAACGACCATTGGCTGATGAGGCAGATTCCCAGCCGCATCGCCAACTGGATGATGGCGAAGCTATCGGGAGTGGAGTTGCACGACTTCGGGACGACATTCAAGGCCTACCGGCGCGAGATTATTCAGGAGATACAGCTGTACGGCGAACTGCACAGGTTTATCCCGGCGCTGGCGAGCTCGACGGGCGCGAAAATCACGGAAGTGCCGATTGCAAACCTGGAGCGGAAGAGCGGGAAATCGCATTACGGGATTGGGCGGACGATCCGGGTTTTTCTCGATTTGCTGATGGTGAAATTCCTGCTGGATTATTCGACGCGGCCGCTACAGTTTTTTGGCTTGCTGGGGATGGGCGGGGCAGGCCTGGGGATGATCCTGGGCGCGGCGCTGGCGTTCGACAAGTTTTACTACCACACGGCGCTGATGGCGGAGCACGGGCCGCTGCTGCTGCTGGCGGTGGCGCTGTTTGTGAGCGGCATTCAGTTTATTTCGATGGGATTGCTGGGGGAAATCAGCGCGCGGACATATTATGAGTCGCAGAACAAGCCGATCTACGCGCTGCGGGAAGTGAAGAGCCACCGAAAAGAGGCGGGGGATTCGACGGAGCAGACGCGGCCCTCGGGATCTTCGGACCGGTAGGTTTTTCCGCGGCGTGCCGCGATTCTGCGCAAGTGCAGGCGGCGGAAATTTGCGGTAGCCGCCGGGTGGCTTACATTTAATTGGTAACTAATCTTTGGGGGCAGCGAACTCGAATCATGGCAGAGATGCATGAACCCGTGAGATGCAGCGTGGTGGTACCGCTGTACGACGAGAGGGACAACATTCTGCCGCGGTATGAGAACCTGCGCGACGCACTGGAGTCGCTAGCACGCCAGCGTGCTGCCGGAGCACGGTTCGCTGATGTTCTTCGCGACAGTGCTGATCCTCGCGGGCATGCAATTGTCCGCGGTGGGGCTGCTGGCCGAGTTGCAGGTGCGCTACTATCACGACCGTCTGGGCGGGCGTCCGCCGTACAGGGTGGCCGGGGGTCGGCATTTCCCAAGGAAAAATGAAGAACCCATCCGGCGCTAACGCCCCAGGCGCGATGTCTCGACTATCGGACGATAGCTTAATGATGGGACAGGCAGAAGTCCGGGCCCGCGCGATTCCCGGGGCGGGCTCGCCCGGCAAGTCCAAGTCTTTTCTCTTCCTCATCGGAATCCTCATCTTCTGGGGACTGATCTACCTTCCCGGCTTGGCGTCGCCCCCGCTGATGGATGACGCGGACGCGGAGCACGCGGAGATCTCGCGGGAAATGCTGCTGGGCCACGACTTTGTGACCATGCACGTGAATGGCGTGCGCTATCTGGAGAAGTCGCCGTTGCCCTATTGGATCACCACGGGAAGCTACGCCTTGTTCGGGGTGTCGGAATTCTCGACGCGCTTGCCAATCACACTCTTTGCGCTGTTCTTGGTGCTCGCGGTTTTCTGGCTGGGCCGGGAGGTTGCCGGGGACGAAGCTGGATTTTACTCCGCTCTTGTGCTGGGGACATCGATCGGGCCGTACATCTACACGCGGTTCGAGATTCCGGACATCATGGTCTGTTTTTGGCTGGTCGTAACGGTTCATCTGTTCCTGCGAAGCCTGGATGAGCCGCAGCCGTCGCGCCTGCTGTGCTGGTCCATGGGCATCGCGAGCGCATGCAACGTGTTGACAAAGGGGCTGATCGGAATGGTCTTCCCGATCGGCATCATCTTTGTGTATTTGCTGATCACGGGAAACCTGCGGCACCTTCTGCGTCTAAGACTGATCACCACGACGGCGGTGTTTTTGGCGGTAGCGGCTCCGTGGCACGTATTGGCAACGCTTCGCAATCCGCCGGCCGGAGAGTCCAAGGGGTTTTTCTGGTTTTACTTCATCAACGAACACATCTACCGCTATTTGAACAAGCGCGTTCCACATGATTACGACAAGGTGCCGCTGCTGCTGTTCTGGGGACTGATCCTGATCTGGCTTTTTCCATGGACGTTTTTCATGGTGAGCAGCCTCAAGCAAGTACCTGTGCGAATACGCAAGTGGCGCGAAGATTTGCGGGGCGAGGGACGTGCGGCGCTCCTCTTTGCGGTATGGGCGCTGGTGATCCTGGTGTTCTTCAGCTTTTCGACGCGCCAGGAATACTATGTGCTGCCCGCGCTGCCGGCGCTGGCTCTGCTTTGCGGGATGTGGCTGCAGAAGGAGGCCGGCTCGCCGAAAGGCAGTCCGCTACGACGAAGCGGACTGCGCTCTTCGACCGTGATGCTAGTGATCGGTGCGATCGCATTTGCAATTGCAACCACTCTTGCGATCATCACACCGGCGCCCCCAGCGGGTACAGACATTGCGGAGCTTCTGCGGAAAGCGCCGACCATGTACAAGCTGTCCATGGGACATCTCTTCGATCTGACGCCACGAGCAATGGGCGCGTTTCGGTGGCCGCTGGTCGTGGCAGGCGTGGGTCTTCTTCTTGGAACGTTCTTCAATTGGAAGTTTCGAAAGTGGGGATGGCCAGCGCGGGGAAATCTGGCGCTCTCCGGGATGATGGTGATTGTTTTCTATGCGGTACACGTGTCGCTCACGGTCTTTAATCCGCTGCTCGGATCGAAACCTCTGGCGCTCGCAATCATGAAGCACTACCAGCCGGGAGACACGATCGTCATAAACGACCAGGAAGCGTATTCATCGAGCGTGAATTTTTACACCGGAGTTCAACTGCACATGCTGAATGCGAAGGAAGGCAATCTCTGGTACGGCTCGCTATCCCCCGAGTCTCCTGACATTTTTGAAACCGACGCCTCGTTCGCGCGACTGTGGCTAGGCCCCAGAAGAATCTTCTTTGTCATGCCAAAGGAATCGGGACTCGAGAGGTTGCAGGCTCTGGGAGCACCCTATTACAGCGTGGCACAGTCCGGGGGCAAGCGTGTGTACACCAACAAGCCGTTGAGCGGCGTGTCTGTGAAATAGAGAATAGCGGTCCGCCCTGGAAGGCGTCCCTTGCGGTTTGCCCGGCAAAGTTGTATTCCCTTCTATCAGCGTGTCAGGGGGAAGAATGAATCGTGAACAGTTCCACGCCATGATGGGCGGCGAAGGCACGCTGGACTACGAACTGTACCTGAATACAAAGACGCTGCTGTCGTGCCAATTGAAGTTCGATGAGCTGTGCAACGCGGATGAGCTGCAATTCCAGATTGTCCATCAAATCGAAGAGCTGTGGATGAAATTGATTGCGTACACGCTGCTGGACATCGACGAATATTTGCAGCAGGAGAATACCAACCGGGTGCTGACACTGTTCCGGCGCGTGCACACGGCGCAGCGGCTGATGATTCAGCAGCTTGCCCTGCTGGAGACGATGTCGCCGAAGGAGTATCAGGAGATTCGCAAGAAACTGGGGAACGGCAGCGGGCAGGAGTCGCCGGGATTCCGCGTGCTGCTGAAGATGTACCAGCCGGTCTGGAATTCTTTCAAACAGTGTTACCTGGATAAGCATGGCCTGACGATTGAGAAGATTTACGACTCGGAGTACACGCATGGGGACGCGTACGTGGTGGCGGAGGCGCTGGCGGAATTCGATGAACTATTTCAGAAATTCCGGCACGAGCACATGCAACTGATTCACCGGACGATCGGATTCGGATCGAAGTCGCTGAAGGGCAGACCGGTGGAAATTCTGGAAGAAGGCATGCGGCATAAATTTTTCCCGGAGTTGTGGGAGATTCGCGGGCAGATGACGGATCGGTGGGGATCGGAATACGGAGTGAAGAGGGATTCGCTGGGCGGGCATCACTAGAAGCAGAAGAAGCGGAAGTGAGAGATCAGAGGTTAGAGATTAGGAAGAAATCAGCGAATTTGGTGGTATTGGCCGCGGAAATAGACAAGCGGTTCGCCAGAAAAAATATTGGCAGTTTCGACTTCCCCAAGAAAAATGGTGTGGTCGCCGGAGATGTAGGAGGCCACGACGTTGCAGCCGAGCTGGACGAGGGTGTCTTCGAGGACGGGGATGCCGCTGGGCGTGCAGGCGAAACGGATGCCGAGGCGTTCTTCGGTCTGAGGGTTTTCTTCGGTTTGCGCGAAATATTCCGAGATGGCCCGTTGATTATCCTTCAGGACACTGACGCCGAACCGCTTTCCCTTGTTGACTAGCGGGAGTAAGTGGGCGTGCTGGTCAACGCAAATCAGAATGAGCAGAGGTTCAAGCGAGACCGCGGTGAGGGCGTTCGCGGTCATGCCGTGGACTTGACCGGGGGCGCGTTCAGCGGTGACCACGGTGACGCCAGTGGCGAATTGGCCGAGGGCCTGGCGAAAATCGAGAGCGGTTAGCGGCTTGGCGGGCATGTCCGAAGATTCCGAAGATACCATACTGTGCAGGGTCAAGGCGAAACGCCGCGATCTCCAGTGCCGCGGGCTGCGGGAGATTCAACCCTGCGCCAGTCTTAGAAGTGAACGAGCGAGCTTGCGTTTTTGCGCGAGCGTTTTCATCACCGTGGGCAGAATGACCGCGTTCATCCCGAGAGCCTGGATTTTTTGCGATTGTGATTTGTCGGCGGGATCGATAACGAGGATGCCGGTGAAATCGGCGTAGAGTTTCGCAACACCGCTGGCGGAAGATTCGTGGCCGAGTTGCGCAAGCATTTTGTCGGATGGGCCTTTTAGGGATTTGCCGCCGACGATGGGGCAGACGGCGATGACGTTTTCTTTGCGTGCGCGCAACTGATCGCGGATGCCGGGCACGGCGAGAATGGGTCCGATGCTGATGAGCGGATTGCTGGGGCAGATGACGATGCGATAGGCGTCGCAAATGGCTTCGAGGACGCCTGGGGCGGGGCGAGCGGATGCGGCTCCTTCGAAGCGGATGGCGCGGACGACGGGTTCGGCGCGGCGCTTCACGAGATATTCCTGAAAATGGAGCGGGCCTTCGCTGGATTCGATGATCGTGGGGATAGGCTGGTCGGTCATGGGGAGGATGCGGGATTTCACGCCGAGCGCAGCGCGGATGGATTCGGCGGCCTGCGTGAGAGTTTTTCCTTCGGCGAGCATGGCGGTGCGGTGGATGTGGGTGGCGAGATCGCGATCCCCGAGATTGAACCAGTTGGGACGGCCGTAGAGGGCGAGGCGTTGGAGCATGTGATACGTTTCGCCGCGAAAGCCCCAGCCTTTGGCGGGGTCGATGAGGCCGGCGAGGGTGTAGGTGACGATGTCGAGGTCTGGTGAGATCTTCAGGCCGTGGAGAATGATGTCGTCACCGGTGTTGACGATGATGGTGAGCGCGCGCGGATCCATCTCTTTATACAAACCGAGAAGGAGCTTGGAGGCGCCTACGCCGCCGGCCAGCGCGGTGATGGTGAGATTCCTTTTCATGGTTTATGGCTAGGCACGAGCGTATCCGTCAGAAGTTGCGAGCAGATTCAGATGATCGCGAACGCGTGGAGATAAGAAGCCGTCGCGGCTGATGAATTCCGGATAGAGGGCGAGTCGTTCGCGGAGGGTGAAGCCGCGGGACTCGGTTTCGGCGCGGAGTGTGGAGATTTGCGGCCAGGCGGCTTCGGGATTGATGAAATCGCGTGTGACGGGCGAGATGCCGCCCCAGTCGTTGATGCCGGCTTCGAGCAAGCGCGGAAAGTCGGCATAGCTGAGATTAGGCGGGGCCTGGATGTTCATCTGCGGGCCAAGAATCAGCCTCGCAAGGGCGATCGTGCGGAGCATCTCGTCGAGAGAGGGATCGGGATGCGCGGCCATGGGGATTTCCGGCTTGGCGCGGAAATTCTGGATGATGACTTCCTGGATGTGGCCATGTTTTTCGTGGAGCGCGCGAATGGCGAAGAGTGAATCGATGCGTTCTTCGACAGTTTCGCCGATGCCGATGAGAATGCCGGTGGTGAAGGCGATGGAAAGCTTGCCTGCCTCTTCTATGGTGCGGAGGCGCAGAGCGGGGACTTTGTCGGGGGCTTTGGCGTGAGGTAGACCATCGCGCATGAGGCGCGGACTCACGGTTTCGAGCATCAGGCCGACGCTGGCGTTGGAATCCTTGAAGCGCTCGAGGGCTGCGCGATCCATAACGCCGGGATTGGCGTGGGGGAGCAGGCCGGTTTTCTCGAGGACGAGCTCGGACATGGCGGCGACGTAGTCGAGGGTGCGGGAGAAGCCCTGTTGTTGCAGGAATTCGCGGGCTTCGGGGAAGATGCGTTCGGGCTGGTCGCCGAGGCTGAAGAGAGCTTCTTTGCAGCCCGCACGGCGTCCTTGTTCGGCGAGCGCGAGAACTTCATCGGGGGTCATGAAATGCGCGCCGGGCTGGCCGGGATCTTTTCGGAAGGTGCAGTAACTGCAGTAGTCGCGGCAGAGAGTGGTCAGAGGAATGAAGACTTTTTTGGAAAAGCTGACGGTAGTTCCCTTCCCGAGGGCGCGGATTTCGGTGGCGGCGGAGAGCAGGGCGGGGAACGGGGCTTCGTGGGCGAGGAGCAGAGCGGCTTCGCGGGGGATGCCGCGGGCTTCGCGCGCGTGATCGAGGGCAGTTTCGAGAAGGCCTTCTTTGGAGAGCGCTAGCCTCGTCGTTGGTAGATCCGTGTTCATGTGTGGCGACAATTCAAAAGCAAGAAAGAATTTAGCACAGAGGCACAGCGAACACAGAGAACAGCCAGAGAAGAAGAGAGCAAAAAGCTTCGCGCGGTTCGGCACGGTTCCCGGCTCCGGACGCGGCGGGGTGCGGGGCTGATGATCGCGGAATGCAGATCATGCGATAAGGGCGCGGCGAATGTCAGCGGAAGAGGTCTTCGTGGGCGGGGCGAATGATGCGCGCAGCAGAATCTTGCGCGGGCTGGAAT
>JAYVMO010000255.1:0-1863 GCA_043758915.1 Acidobacteriota bacterium
CAAACTCGCATGCGCCTCGGCCGGCGCAGTTTTCTCTCCACCCGCCTCTTTCGGCTTCTGCGTTTTCCGCCACAACAAAACCGCGGAAAGCATCAGAAAAAATCCAAATTTGGCTTGCAGATATTGCGAGGGCATGGGCACCGCCCACTTCCCGCCCAGGTACCCGCCCAGCAAAAATCCCACCGCGCAATAAATTCCCGCGCGCAAATCCACGTTGTTATTTTTCCAGTATTCCCGCAGCGCACCCAAACCAATCGGCGGCAGCAGGATCATCAGCGAAGTTCCCTGCGCCAGATGCTGATCGTAGTGCAGCAGGTAAACCATCGCGGGAACCAGCACCACTCCGCCGCCGATTCCCAACAGCCCCACGGCAACCCCAACCAGCAGCCCGAGAACTAAAATCAACAGGGTCATCGAGGCGTCACACTGGCCATCGCAACCCAATGTAAGGAAAGGCCTTGCATCGCGCTATCTTGCCTTGTCCTGGCACAATTCGCAATCCGCCGCCAAAGCGTCTCGCGCCGGCACGTGGAATTTTGGATACAACCCTGCGCGAGACTTCGGCGATTATTTCATTAACAGCTATAATTGCTGTGTCGTTTGTCCGCCTGGCCTTAGTGCCTGCACCAGCCCAATCACGATTAGGAGCTCGTTCCACCTCATGGCTACTGACAGAAAACCGGAATTTTTTAAAGGCGCGCAACTCAAGGTTGCCATTATCGGCTGCGGCTACGTGGGTCTGCCCCTGGCCCTCCGCTTCGCCGAAGCAGGTCACAAAGTAACCGGATTCGATACTGACCCGGAAAAAGTTCGCATGCTGAACGCCGGCAAGTCGTACATCGAGCACATTCAGCAGAACAAGATTCAGCAATACGTGAACAGCCGGCACTTCGGCGCCACCACCGACTTCGCGAAAATCAAAGAGGCCGACGCCATCCTGATCTGCGTGCCCACTCCGCTCAACGAATATCGCGAACCCGACCTCAGCTACGTGGAAGAGACCGCCAAGTCCATCTATCCGCACATGCAGAAGGGCCAGCTCATCGTTCTGGAATCCACAACATATCCGGGAACGACCGAAGAACTGGTTCTGCCGATTCTCGAAAAGAGCGGCCTGCGCTGCCCCATCGCCGCCGGACCGGAAAACGAGAACGTTGCGGCCGACTATTTCCTGGCCTTCTCTCCGGAACGCGAAGATCCCGGCAACAAGCAATATGGCCTGGCGCAAATTCCCAAAGTGGTTGGCGGCGTGAATCCCCCCAGCGGACGCGCAGCCCAGGCGCTGTATGCGCAAGTCGTCGCAAAAGTAATTCCCGTCAGCTCCACCCGCGCCGCGGAAATGACCAAGCTGCTGGAAAACATTTTTCGTTGCGTGAATATTGCGCTGGTCAACGAATTGAAGCTGCTGAGCCTGCGCATGGGTGTGGACGTGTGGGAAGTCATCGACGCCGCTTCCACCAAGCCGTTCGGATTCATGCCCTTCTATCCGGGCCCCGGACTCGGCGGGCATTGCATCCCGGTCGATCCCTTTTATTTGTCCTGGAAAGCACGCGAGTACGATTTCTCCACGCGCTTCATCGAACTGGCCGGCGAAATCAACACGGCCATGCCCTACCACGTCGTCGATTCCGTGGGCGAAGCGCTCAACCGGCACAAGAAGAGCCTCAACGGTTCCAAGCTGCTGGTTCTCGGCGTCGCGTACAAAAAAGACGTGGACGACCTGCGCGAGTCCCCCACGCTAAAAATCATGGAAATTCTCCACAAGCGCGGAGCCAATTTCGATTACAACGATCCGTACTTCCCGCAACTGCACAAAATGCGGCATTACGATTATTCGCATATGAAGTCCGTGCCGCTCAGCGC
>JAYVMO010000256.1:0-3771 GCA_043758915.1 Acidobacteriota bacterium
TTCGCGCGGCCGTCCTCGATCAAAACCGAGGTGATGCGCTCGGCAATTTTGCGTTTCTGTTCGGGTGTGCGTCCCTCGACCCAGGTGATTTGCACGTGCGGCATGGGTTTCCTCCTTCAGGGCATGGTGATGGAGCGGCGTTTTCGAAAGCCGCAGGCATTCTATCCGCCGAGGCGGTTACGGCAAAGGATCGAGCACCGCTGTGTTAGAATCATGTGCTCATGCATCCCGCGATTCCTGGCCTGATCGAGCTGCAGCGCGTTGACCACCAAATCGCTGTTTTGCGCGCCGAGCTGGAAAACTTCCCCAAACGGATACGCGAAGCGGACACCAAGCTGGCCGGGGCTCGCGCCGATGTCGCCGCTGCCCGCGAAGCCCATACGGCGAGCGTGGCGGAACGCAAGAAACTGGAATTTGATGCACAGCAGTGGAAAGACCGCGCGCGCAAGTATCGCGACCAGAGCGGCGCGGTCAAGACCAACGAAGCCTACAAAGCGTTGCAGCACGAAATCGCCAACGCGGAAGCTGAGGTCGCCAAGGCCGAAGACCGCCAACTGGAAGTGATGATGGCGGGCGAGGAATCCGATCGCCGCGTGAAGATCGGCGAAGCGCGGCTCAAGGAGGCCGAACAGGCCGTCGCTGCCGAACGCAAAGAGATCGTAACGCAGCAAGCCGAAAAGAAAAAGCAGCTCGAAGCCGCGCTTGCCGAACGCGAACGTACGCTTGCTCCCATCCCGGAAGATTTGCGCGAGCTCTATGCGCGCATCGCCAAGCGGCATAACGGCACGGCACTCGCGGAGGCGCGCGACGGACAGTGCCGCGGCTGCGGCATGCGCATCCTGCCGCACATCTATGAGGATTTGCGGCACGAGCGAAACGAAGAGATCTACCGCTGCGAGACCTGTGGCCTGATTCTTTACACTCTGGAGCCGCTGGTACCTGCAAGTCCCTCAACGGATGCGGAGAAGACGCCGTCCGCGGCGTCTACTTCTTCCTGATGCCTCCCCGCTCACAACCTCCCCGAGGTGCAGGGCTCTTCCGCGGCGCGGAACCGGAAGCGAAGCCCGCCGCGGCCGCTTACCGAGCCAATATCGACGGCGGTTCGCGCGGTAATCCTGGCCCGGCTTCCTATGGCGTGGTGATTCGCGATGCGCGCGGTGAAATCGCCGCGCGGCTCAAGAAATACATCGGGCGGATGACCAATAACGTCGCGGAATACTACGGACTCATCGCCGCGCTCGATTACGCACAGTCGCATGGCATCCGCGCGCTGCGCGTCGAGAGCGACTCCGAGCTGCTGGTGAAGCAGATGCGCGGCCAGTACAAGGTCAAGAGCGAGGACTTGCGTCCGCTCTATGAGCGCGCCAGAAAAATGTCGCAAGGGTTCGAATCGTTCCGCATCGATCACGTCTACCGCGAACAAAACCGCGAAGCCGATGCGCTGGCCAACGAAGCCCTGGACGAAACCGCAGGCGCCGCCCCCGGCTCGCCGCCAGCGGCAAAACCGCAGACAACCGACTCCAAACCGGGGCCTCGCCGAATCCGCGCCCGCTTCCGAAGCGGGGTTCTCTATCTTCTGGAAGATGTCGATCTGCCCGATGGCACGGAAGTCGAAATCCTGCTCCGGCCACTGCCGAAACCCTGAGATAGGTTATTTCAGCGCGTAGGAGCGGTAGAGCGTGTCGCGCTGCGCGGGGATGAAGCCGGCATCGGAAATGATGCGGCGCAGCTCACTTTCATTGGTGCGGTTTTTCACGCCGGCGGCAAACACGACGTTTTCTTCGATGAGGATGCTGCCGACATCGTCGGCGCCGAACTGCAAGCCAACCTGGCAGACTTTAATACCCGGCGTGAGCCAGCTGGATTGAAGGTGATCGATATTGTCGAGATAGAGCCGGCTGACGGCCAGTGTCTTCAGGTAATCGACCGCCGTCGTTTCCTGCACTTTCTTTCCGAGGGCCGTGTTTTCCGCGGCGAAAACCCAGGGAATAAACGCGGTGAACCCGCCGGTGTCTTCCTGAATGCGGCGCAGCCTTTCCAGGTGGTTGACGCGATGCCGCAGCTCTTCGCCGCAGCCGAACATCATCGTCGCGGTGGTGCGCAGCCCGAGAGAGTGGGCGATGCGATGAACGGACTCCCAGTCGTCGCTGGTGCACTTGAGCCGCGCGATTTTTCCGCGAACTTCATCGTCGAGGATCTCCGCTCCGCCGCCGGGGATCGATTGCAAGCCTGCGTCCATCAGCCGCTGGATGGTTTCGCGGACGCTGATCTCGCTCACTTCGGCGATGCACAGAATCTCCGGAGCGGAAAAGCAGTGCAAATGTACCTGGGGAAAACGCGCTTTGAGGGAGCGCAGCAAATTTTCGTAGTAGCCGATTTGCAGGTCGGGATGCAGCCCGCCCTGGAGCAATACGCCCGTTCCGCCGAGCGGCAGCATCTCTTCGATTTTGCGGTAAATCTCTTCGAAGGAGAGGATGTAGCCGTCCTTCGCGCCCAACGGCCGATAGAAAGCGCAGAACGAGCAATACTCGGTGCAAAAATTTGTGTAGTTGATGTTGCGGTCGATCTGGTAGGTCACGACGCGAGGGTCGTTTTTTGCGAGGCGCAATTGGTGCGCGGCCATGCCGACGCCTACCAGGTCATCGGATTCCAGCATCTCGAGCGCTTGTTGTTTCGTCAGTCCCACAGAGAGTCCCTTTTTCGCTGCTCTTTTATTCTAACTGTGTTCCACCAAAAGGCGGAAATTCAAATGGCTGCTTTTCCCCGCGGCTTCGCGAACGTGAAATCCAGGTAGCGGGCGGGTTCGTTGCCAGCCGCGGCGATGGCGATGGTGTTGCCGCCTGGAATCAGTCCCATTTGCGCGGCAAAGGAAAAGTAAGCCGTAAGCCCCCGCAGATTGTCCTCATCCAGCGTGAAGTCAATGTTTTCGGTCAGGTAGCGCTGCAAGTCCACAGCGGGGAGATTTAGCTCCTTCGCCGCCTGCTCGCTGATGTCCTTCAAGTGTTGCAATCCCAGGTCGCGCGAGCTTTGGAAATCTTCGATGACGCCAGCGTTGGCGTTCCCCGCCCGGGCCGCCCAAACCGCCAGGACGGCCGGCAGTTTTGTCAGCGCGCGCCATTCTTCGACCACATCGTAAACGTGAAGTGTTTCCGCTTGCGGGATGCCGGCGCTGGCGCCAGTGCAAAGCAGCTCTCCCGATGGCCCACGCTTCGCTGCGTCTTCGATCGCCATGGCGAGCCGCAGCGCGGGATCGCCGATCAGCAGCGCGGCGTCCGCTTTTTCCAGCATGGCTGCCGGGTCCGGCGCCATTTCAAAGAATTCGGGAGCAATCTTCCAATGCCGGTCGCAGAGAATCTTCGTGAGCGCCTGCGTGCTGCGCGAGCTGCGGTCGAGGGCGATGCTGCGCACATCTTGGATGGGCTTCTTGGAAAGAATCAGCAGGCTGCGCACGCGTCCCTTCGACGCAATGGCCATGTCTGGCAGAATCATCAGGTTGCCAATGCGCTGGTATTCGATGGCGGGGATGATGGCGATGTCCGCAGCGCCGTTCCGCAAAGTCTCGGCGCACTGCGAGGGCACGGTAAACGACAGCTCGTATTTCCCTTGCAGCGGCCCGTTGGTGAAACCCCAGACCAGCGGCGCGGTGTTCAGGTACTGCACGACGGATATGCGAAGTTTTGCCAGGTCAGGAGTTCTCGCGAGCTATTTGAAGTATAGCAGACGGTGTTTTTTTCGTGATACGCGGTTTTTGCGGAAAAAGCTTCATTTTGT
>JAYVMO010000257.1:0-7589 GCA_043758915.1 Acidobacteriota bacterium
TTCCCGGAAAGGCAGCCGTGGACGCCCGCATATACAATGAGCTCCGCGCAATCGTCGATGAGCGCGGGTTGATCTCTTCACCCGAAGAACTACAAACGTATGAGTGCGATGCCCTCACCCACTTTCGGGTGATGCCGCGCGCCGTGCTGCTGCCCACTTCCAGGGAACAAGTGCAAGCGATTTTGCGGGTTTGTCATCGCGAGCGAATTCCGTTTGTCGCCCGGGGCGCCGGGACGGGACTCAGCGGCGGGGCGCTGCCGGTGGAAGACGGTGTCGTGATATGCCTGGCGCGGATGAACCGTATCCTCGAAGTGGATTTCCCAAACGCGCGTGTCGTCGTGGAGCCCGGCGTGATTAATCTGGACGTAACCGGGCGGGTGTCTCCGAAAGAATTCTTTTACGCGCCCGATCCTTCATCGCAGTCGGTGTGCACCATCGGCGGAAATGTCGCCGAAAATGCCGGCGGGGCCCACTGTTTGAAGTACGGTTTCACGACCACCCATGTGCTTGGACTTGAAGTCGTGCTGCCTGACGGTTCGTGCGTGCATTTAGGTGGAAAAACGCTGGATGCTCCCGGGTACGATTTAATGGGTGTTTATGTGGGTTCGGAGGGAACGCTGGGCATCGCAACCAGGATCATTTTGCGAATTGTAAAAAAGTCGGAATGCATACAAACGTTGCTTGCAGCATTCCCCAGCACAAATGAAGCGGGTGCCGCCGTAAGCGGCATTATCGCAGCGGGAATGCTGCCGGCGGCGATCGAAATGATGGACACACTTGCCATTCAGGCCGCGGAAGCGGCGGTGCACGCGAATTACCCGCATTGCGGCGGCCTGCTGCTGGTGGAGCTCGATGGCCCTATGGCGGAAGTCGAAGCTTTGATGGCCGATGTGAACGAGATTTGCCGCGCGAACGGCGCATGGGAGATTCGCGTGGCACAGTCCGATGCCGAACGCGCGCTCGTCTGGAAAGGCCGGAAAGCGGCGTTTGCGGCGATGGGGCGAATCTCGCCAAACTATATCGTGCAGGACGGCGTAATTCCCCGCACCGCTCTGCCTCAAGTAATGAGCGATATCGAACGGCTGAGCAAGGAAGCGGGGTTGCGCGTCGCGAATGTCTTTCACGCGGGCGACGGGAATTTGCACCCACTGGTGCTCTACGACCGGCGCGTCGCCGGACAGGAGCAAGCCGCCGAGGTGCTGTCCAATCAAATTTTGGAGCTGTGCATTGCGGCCGGCGGATCGATTACCGGCGAGCACGGCGTTGGCGAAGATAAAAAGAAAATGATGTCCAAAATGTTCAGCGAGCCGGACCTGGAGACGATGCAGCGAGTACGCTGCGCTTTCGACCCGTTGCAACTTTCAAATCCAACAAAAGTGTTTCCAACCCCGCGCTTGTGCGGCGAAAAACCGGGCGAGTACATCGCGCATCCTTTGGAGGCCACGGGCCTCGCGGAGCGCTTCTAACCATGGATACGGGCACGTCGTCGAAAGCTGCGTTGAAAACAAACACGCTGGAAGACAAGCTGCGGTCCATCGTGGGGGAAGAACATCTTCGCCGGGCGAACACCGCGGATCGTTTTGCAGGCATGCAGCCTGCCCTCGTCGTGGAACCAGGGAACGAGAAGGAACTTGCCGCTGTCTTGCAGTGTTCGAACGAAATGGGAGTGGCGGTAATCCCGCGCGGCGGTGGCACCAAGATGATCTGGGGCAACCCGCCTTCGCGTGCCGATGTGATTTTATCGACGGCGCGGCTGAACCAAATTATCGAGCACGCTTGGGCCGACCTGACGGTAACGGTGGAAGCGGGATGCACCCTCCGCAAATTGCAGGATTCGCTGGCGCAACATGGGCAGCGGCTGGCACTCGACGCACTTTGGCCAGAACAATCGACGATCGGCGGAGTCCTCTCCACAAATGACAGTGGCGCGCTGCGTCTGCGCTTCGGGGCTTTGCGCGACTTGGTCATCGGCGTAACGGTGGCGCTGCCGAGCGGCACTCTGGCGTCCAGCGGCGGCAAAGTGGTGAAAAACGTTGCCGGCTATGATTTGCCCAAGCTGCTGACTGGTGCCTATGGAACGCTTGGCGTCATCACACGCGCGGTGTTTCGATTGCACCCATTGCCACGCAACACGCGATCCCTCTCGTTTCAAACCCGAAACTTAGAGGAGGCCCAAAGACTGATCCTCTGCGTGCAGGATTCCAAACTCGCGCACACTGCGTTGCAAGCGCGATTTGGAGCGGGCACGACTCCCGAAGCTGACATTCTCTTTGAAGGCACCGAAGCGGGACTCGCGGCACAGGAGTCACAACTCCGCGCATTCGTGCATCCGACGAGCATCAAGGAAGCTCCCGTCGCGGTCTGGGATTCTAGACAGTGTCTCTGGAATGCGAGCGAATTGAGCGTAATCGCAAAGATAAGCGTACTGCCGGGGGACATCGCAAAAGCAATTCAGGCGGTTGAGAACCCCGCGGGCCAGAGGCACATTTCTTGGAAAGCTGTCGTGCAAGCGACAGGCATCGGCTGGCTTCGCCTGGATGGTCCACCGGAAGTGTTGCAAGCCGCGCTGACAGAATTGCGTGCTTCCTTCGAAAGCCGCGGCGGTTCTCTCGTGGTCCTGAACCGGCCCGCAAATATGGAACATCTCGATACTTGGGGAAACGCGGGCGACGCACTGCCGCTTATGCGAGCGGTAAAGGAACAACTGGACCCGAAAGGCACGCTAAATCCTGGGCGGTTTGTGGGGGGCATCTGATGACCGACGCAGGGAATAAGTCCGCCCTCGCGAGCGCCTTCGATACGCACCACCCGCCTTCGCCTGAAATTATTGAGAATTGTGTGCACTGCGGCTTTTGCCTGCCAGTTTGTCCCACGTACGTCCTTTGGGGCCAGGAGATGGATTCGCCGCGCGGCCGCATCTACTTGATGAAGCTGGCGACCGAGGGCGCGGCAACCTTAACCCCGCAATGGGTTAGCCACATGGACTCGTGCCTGGGCTGCATGGCGTGCATGACGGCGTGCCCTTCCGGTGTGGATTATGGAAAATTGATTGAAGCAACGCGAGCGCAGATCGAGCGCCGCGACACACGTTCCTGGAGCGAAAAGCTGCATCGGCGTTTTCTGTTCGCAATCTTAACCCGGCCGGAGCGTCTCCGGCTCTTGCGATGGCCATTGCTCGCTTACCAGAATTCCGGGCTGCGCGCGCTGGTTCGCGGTTCTGGAATACTCAAGCTTTTGCCGAAAAAGATACAAGCAATGGAGATGTTGCTCCCGAAACTGGGGGCGAGCGAAATGACCTTGGAAGTGACGCCCGCGCAAGGCACTCCGCGGCGGCGAGTGGGTCTGCTTCTTGGCTGCGTGCAAAGAGAGTTTTTCCCGCAGGTAAATTCCGCGACCGCGCGAGTGCTGGCTGCGGAAGGATGCGAAGTCGTTGCACCACGGGAGCAAAGCTGCTGCGGTGCGCTCTTCGTGCATGCGGGAGAAGAGGCGGCGGCCGCGGCACTGGCGCGAAAGACAATCGACGTGTTTGAACGCGCGGATGTGGACACCATTGTGACCAACGCGGCAGGATGCGGCTCGAGTGTCAAAGAGTATGCCCATTTGTTGCGCGACGATCCGCAGTACGCCGAGCACGCAAAGCGATTTTCCGCGAAGTGCAAAGACGTGAGCGAATTTCTGGCTGAACTGGAGCCGCGGGCAACGCGTCACCCGCTGCGGTTGTGTGTGGCCTTTCACGATTCGTGTCACTTGCAGCATGCTCAAGGCGTGCGCTCCCAGCCGAGGTCGCTGCTGGGACAAATTCCGGAGCTAGAGTTGAAGGAGATTGCGGAGCCAGCCATCTGCTGCGGTTCAGCGGGGATTTATAACCTGGTGCAGCCGGAGGCAGCCACGGAACTGGGTGACCGCAAAGGTCAGTTGATCGCTTCACTGCAAGCGGAGGTTGTTGCGACGGGCAATCCCGGATGTCTTCTGCAACTCCAGTCAGCGCTCACGCGAAACGGGTGTGGCACTCCTGTGGTACACACGATACAGCTGCTGGATGCCTCGATTCGCGGCGCCACTCCCGAATCTCTTTTGTCCGCGGCCACAATCTAGCGATAGCCACGGAAGAAGAAGTAGATCGTCATCGCGACGCCGGCGAGAATCACGAAAGAGCGAATCCAAGACTGCGGAAGCTTCTGTGCGTAGTGCGCGCTGCTGTAACCGCCGGCGGCGGCGCCAAAGAGCATGACTACCGCTTGAGGCCAGGAGATTGCACCGTTGACAATGAAGGTCACTGTGGCGACGCCATTGATGACGCTGCCGAGCACGACCTTGAGCGCATTCATCTCATGAATGTCGGTCATGCCCATCGCGGAAAGCATGGCCAGATTCATGATGCCCATGCCGCCGCCAAAATAACCGCCATAGACGGCCACAAATAATTCGAAAACGGATGCGCCGGCGACCGCGCCATTGCTGGAATCTTGCGAGATGCCCGCAGCAATGCGGCCGGTGAGATGCCTGCCAAATACAAAAAGCAGAGTGGCCCCCAGCAGTAGCCAGGGGAGCACGCGGAGAAAAGTCTGAGCCGTGGTTTTGATGAGCAGGAGGGCGCCCGCAAAACCGCCCACGATGCTGGTGGCGATGAGGGGAATCATCACGCGCCGCGAAATGTTCAGACGATTGCGGTACGCGCCGCCGCTGGCGGTAGTGCCGATCCACAGCGCGAGCGTGTTGGTGGCGTTAGCGGACACCGGAGCGACGCCGGTAAAGAGCAGCGCAGGAAAAGCGACGAAGCTTCCCCCTCCGGCAACGGCGTTGAGGGCGCCGCCGAGTGCTCCAGCGAAAAAAAGGAAGATGGCGTGGGAAAGAGTCAAGAGTGAGTTTTATCACGATTCCGGTGCGCGGCTCCAGGTGCGGCCACCGCTTGGAAGCTCCAACGAAGGCCAAGCTGTGAAAAGCTTGTTGAGGTGATGCGGAGGCCAAAACAGATATTGATACGGGATGTCGGCGGGCGACCTCAGAGAACCTCAGCCGGGGCGGCCTCTTCGTTAATTACGCCATCGTTCACACGGGACAGCGCAAACGTCACAACAATCGCTTTGGAAGTGGGCGTATTGCTGATCTTGGCCACGCTCCCGATGGGCACAAGGACGTTGGTCTCGGGGAAATAGGCGGCTACACAACACCGCGGAATGTCATAAGGCACGATCAGAAAGCGATATGCCGTGCGGCGTTCTTCGCCGTCCGCTCCCGCGAAGTGGCTGGTAATGTCCAGGCGGCCGCCCCGTTTCCAGCCGTATTCGGCAATATCTTTCGCGTTCATCAGCACGACGCGGCGTCCGTTGTAAATCCCACGGTAGCGATCGTCGAGGCCATAGATCGTCGTGTTGAACTGGTCATGGCTGCGGAGTGTAGTGAGGAGGAATTGGCCGGGGAGAAGCGGGATAGGCTCGATCGGCGAGATAGTGAAGTTCGCTTTTCCCGTCTTTGTTTCGAAGATGTTCTCGCGCGCGCCGTTCGGTAAATAGAAGCCGCCTTTTTGCCTCACTTTGCGGTTCATGTCCTCGCAACCCGGCACCACCTCGGCAATCGCATCCCGAGTCCGGTCGTAGTCCTCGATGAAGTGCAGCCAGTTCACTTTTGTCCGTGAGCCGAGCGTTGCAACGGCGAGTCGGGCGACGATCGCGGGCTCGCTCAAAAGATCTTTGGACGGCGGCTCCAATCGGCCTTGCGAACTGTGCACAATCCCCATCGAATTCTCGACGGTCACGAATTGCTCTCCGCTCGCCTGCACGTCCCGGTCGGTGCGGCCCAGACATGGAAGAATCAGCGCTTGCCTTCCGGTGATGAGATGCGAACGATTCAGTTTCGTCGAGACGTGCACTGTCAGCCTGCACTTTGCCAGCGCTTGCGCGGTAAATTCCGTGTCCGGCGTTGCAGAAAGAAAATTTCCACCCATGGCGAAGAAAATCTGGCCCTCGCCGCGGTCCATGGCCTTGATCGAGTTCACAACGTCCCAACCATGCTTTCGCGGCGGATCAAAACCGAAGGTATCGCGAAGCTTGTCGAGAAAACTGTCCGGCATCTTTTCCCAGATGCCCATGGTGCGGTCGCCCTGCACGTTGGAATGGCCGCGCACCGGGCACAAACCGGCTCCCGCGCGCCCTAGCTGCCCTCCGAGGAGGTGCATGTTCACGATTTCCTGGATCGTGGCCACGGCGTCGCGCTGCTGTGTCAGGCCCATCGCCCAGCAGGAGATCATCGCCTTCGAACGCATCACAACTTCGGCAATTTCGCGAATCCGCGTACGAGCGACACCGCTTTGCTCCACGATTTCGTCCCAGGAAGCTTCTTCAATCGCCTTACTAAATTCAGCAAATCCGTGCGTTTTCTCAGCGATGTAGACGCGGTTCAGTCCTTGGCTGGGGCGCCGGGTTTCTTCTTCCAGCATTTCCTTGCAGATGCCTTTGAAAAACGCCAGGTCCCCGCTCAAGCGAACTTGCACGAAGTGCTTCGCAAGTTTTGTTCCGGAACCAAGAATAGCCAGTATTTCTTGCGGATGCTTGAAGCGCGTCAAGCCTACTTCCGAAAGTGGATTGACGCTGATGATGGTGGCCCCGCGCCGAGCAGCGTGGAGCAAATGGGTCAGCATGCGCGGGTGATTCGTTCCGGGATTCTGTCCAATGATGAAAATCGTGTCCGCCAGCTCAAAATCCTTCAGCTTGACGGTGCCCTTGCCAACGCCGATGACTGCGTTTAACGCCGCGCCCGAGGATTCGTGGCACATGTTCGAACAATCCGGCAGGTTATTCGTGCCGAATTCCCGCACAAACAATTGATACAGGAACGCCGCTTCGTTGCTGGTGCGCCCGGACGTATAGAAAATCGCGCGATCCGGACTATCCAAAGCGTTCAGTTCACCTGCAATCAGCGAAAACGCGTCCTGCCAAGCGATCGATTCGTACTGGTCGCTGCCGGCGCGCAGCACCATGGGATGCGTCAGCCGTCCCTGATGGCCGAGCCAGTAGTCCGATTGCTTCGAAAGTTCCGAGACACTCCACTGCTTGAAAAACTCCGGCGTGATGCGTTCGGAAGTTGCTTCTTCCGCAATCGCTTTCGCCCCGTTTTCGCAGTATTCATTTGCCGTGCGGTGCTCGTCGGGATCCGGCCACGCACATCCCGGACAATCCACGCCGCCAAACTGGTTCAGCCGGTATAGCGCAGACACGCCGCGCATCACGCCAGGCCCTTCGAGCGCGAATTCCAGCGCCTTTACTACCGCCTTCAACCCGCCCGCTATTTTGGCGGGTTCCTTCACCGTGATCTGATCGGTCTCCACGGGCGGCTGCGCATGATGCGTTCGTGTGCTGTTTCCGGGGACGGAGCCACTCCCAGACTTCGGCTCGGCGCTCGATGCTTTGTGAATTTTATCCGCCGGCGTGTCCATGGCTCCCCTGCTAGACAACAGATGTATCACACCGCCGCGCGGCGAGAAAACGCTTATGAACTAGGCACCTCGGATAAAAGCTTGCCTGTGCGGCCTTCATACCTCGCACAGGAAAATATTGCCAGGAGAGCGCCTCCCAGCTTGCTGACGCATGACC